>SVUH01000003.1 GCA_015063335.1 Oscillospiraceae bacterium
GGATACTATGGAAATGCTTGCTGAAAAGCAGGAGTACCTTGGTTCGCAGATAACCGACAAAAAGATAAGATACACCCATCACGATGCAAAGGTCAGCCGTATTGAAGCGGTGCTTGCAAGAGGGGACCGACGACTTGCTCCCGCACTTGCGCTTGCTGCTGACGAGGGCTTTAAGTTTGATGCGTGGGATGAATGCTTCGATTACGATAAGTGGATCTCCGTATTTGAAAGATGCGGTATTGATCCTGCGTTCTACGCAAACAGAAAGTTTGGTCTTGACGAGGTTTTGCCTTGGGATATTATTGATTGCGGAGTTACCAAGGAATTTTTACGTCGTGAGCGTGACAAGGCTTATGCAGAGAATACAACGCCCAATTGCCGCGAGCATTGCAGCGGTTGCGGAGCTAACAGACTTGGAGGTGAGCGCACGTGCTGTCCGAAGAAATAAAAAACAGCAAGCTGCTTCTAAAAAAGCAGTTAAAGTCACTTCCTGAACTCGAAAGACCTTTGACTGTCAGACTGAAATTCCGAAAGACGGGAAGCCTGCAATATATCTCACATTTGGATCTGCAAAGAACGTTTAATCGCGTAATATCGCGCGCGTGCCTACCCGTATGGTACACCAAGGGCTTTAATCCTCATATAAAGCTCGTATTTTCCACACCTCTTAGCATAGGCGCTCAAAGTGTATGTGAATATCTCGATATTAAAATTGATAGAGAGATGCCGTGTGAGGAAATTATGAAGCGGCTCAACGCAGAGCTTACCGACGAGCTTTATATCACGGACGCATATTTTCCAAGCCGTGATTTCTCGGAAATAGCTTGGGCGAGCTATGACGTAGAAATTAATACGCAAGGCGCAAGCGAAAAAATGGCAGAGGAAATTCAGAGCGTTTTGACAACATCTCCCGTTATGCTTACCAAAAAGACTAAATCGGGAGAAAAGGAAATAGATATCATTCCGCTTATTTATTCAGTAAATACCGTTTTTGACAACGTTCAGAATACAGTAAATATCGACTGTGTTCTGTCTGCTTCTTCGACGGAATATTTAAATCCCGAAATGCTCATCACCGCATTAAAGCAAAAGCTTGGCATTATGAGCGGTGACGCAAGGGAAGAATGGTATTCGATAATGCGTACCGAGCTTCTCAGACAGGATATGACGAAATTTGAATAAAAATAACCCGACGAAATAACTGCACCTATGCACACTTACGTCGGGTTGTTTTATATATTTTTAAGAAATAATACCGCCGCCGAGCACCGTATCTCCATCGTAGAAAACGACGGACTGTCCGGGTGCAATTGCTCTTTGAGGAATATCAAATTTTACATTCAATGTGTCCTCGTCGGTGTGAATGACGGTTGCCGTCGCGGGAGTATGTCTGTACCGTATCTTTGCTTGAACTCTGGTAGGAGTATCAAACGATACATCGGAAAGAAAATTTATTCGATTTGCGGTAAGCTCTGTACCGAAAAGCTGCTCGTTTGTGCACAAGGTAACTGTGTTGTGGTATGCGTCCTTTCCTTTGACGAACATTGGAACGCCGAACGCGACTCCAAGCCCCTTGCGCTGGCCGACAGTATAATGAATTATACCGTTGTGCGTACCGACCTTGTTGCCCTCAACGTCAAGGAAATCTCCACTGGGGAACGAAAGAGAAGAGTGAGTTGATATAAAAGAAGCATAGTCGCCGTCGTTTATAAAACATATATCTTGACTGTCCGAGCGGTGGGCGTTGGAAAAGCCTTGTGCCTTAGCAATTTCACGAACTTGCGGCTTCGTATACTTGCCAAGAGGAAATTTAATGTATGGCAACTTATTTTTATCTATTGACCACAAAAAATAAGACTGATCCTTGGCTTCGTCTGCCGCCTTCTTTAAATAAAACTTTCCGTTTTGTTCTTGCTCTATTCTCGCGTAATGTCCGGTAGCAATTCCGTCATAGCTTAAAGATAAAGCCATGTCAAAAAGCTTACCGAATTTTATGCTTTTGTTACACTCAACACAAGGATTGGGCGTTAGTCCGTTCTTGTAATCTTCAATGAATTTATCAACTACGCATCTTTTGAAGCTTTCTCCAAGTGCAACCGTATAGTGCGGCATTTGCAGAGCATCAGCAATCTGCTTTGCGTCGGTACAGTTTACGTCGGGAGTGGGGTTCTCACTGTCGCCTATCACCTCGCCGTCAGACCACACGCGCATTGTTATGCCGCCCACATCATAGCCTTGACTTTTGATCAAATAAGCAGCCACGGCGCTATCAACACCACCACTCATTGCAACTAAAATCTTATTCATGTTACCATTCCTTGCTTGTTAGTTTGCCTTGCGGAATAAGCCCGTCAAAGCCCTTTTGACGAATGATCTCATATACGGCAATAGCCACAGAGTTTGACAGATTAAGAGAACGGATAGTATCTCTCATAGGAATACGTACGCAGTAATCCTTATTGTCATGGAGTATATCCTCGGGAATCCCCTTGGTTTCCTTGCCGAACATTATGTATACGTCGTCGGGATAATCAATTTCGGTATACGAATGAGGCGCTTTGGTGGAAAAATAATAGGTATTTGTTTTTGCCAAAGGACGCTCTCTAAGAAAATGCTCGTAGCTGTCATAATAGGTTATATCAAGCTTGTCCCAATAGTCAAGTCCCGCGCGCTTGAGCTTTTTGTCGTCAATATTAAAGCCCATAGGACGAATGATATGTAAGGACGCTCCGGTAGCAGCACAGGTTCGGGCAATATTTCCGGTGTTCTGCGGGATTTCAGGTTCGTGTAAAACTATATTGATCTTATACATAATAACTTCCAATCGTGTTTTTATGACTATATTATAGTATTTTTTTTGTTGTTTTTCAAGTCAAAAGAAAAAAGTTTACAAAAGAGCAGAGAAGATATGTTATATAAGACTTGAAAAAGTTGGGAAAATGTTGTATAATAATATGAATAATTGTGTGGAGGTCATAATGGGACTTTTAAATAAAATTTTTGGCTCTTACAGTGACAGACAGCTTAAAAAAATAGAAAAGTTTGTTGATTATATTGAATCACTCGCGCCGAAGTATTCCGAGATGTCAAACGAGGAGCTTTCAAATACAACCAATGTGCTCAAGGAGCGCCTTGCAAACGGTGAAACTCTTGAAGATATAATGGCTGACGCTTTCGCGGCAATACGCGAGGCGGACGACAGAATACTCGGAAAACGCCCATTCCGCGTACAGCTTATCGGCGGTATAATTCTTCATCAAGGTAGAATTGCCGAAATGAAGACAGGTGAGGGTAAAACACTTGTTGCAACCATGCCCGCATATCTTAACGCGCTTAGTGGTAAGGGTGTTCACGTTGTTACCGTGAACGACTATCTTGCACGCCGCGACAGTGAGGAAATGGGTAGAGTTTATGAATTTATGGGACTTACCACAGGTCTTGTCGTACACGGACTTTCTCCCGATGAGAAAAAGCAGGCTTACCTTGCCGACATTACCTACGGTACAAATAACGAGTTCGGCTTCGACTACCTACGCGACAACATGGTCGTTTATAAGGACAGAATGGTACAGCGCGGACACAACTACGCAATCGTTGACGAGGTCGACTCCATTCTTATTGACGAAGCAAGAACGCCTCTTATAATTTCGGGCGCGGGCGAGAAGTCTACTGATATGTACGACAGAGCAGATGCCTTTGCCAGAAAGCTTCGCAAGTTCGTTATCAAGGAAATGGACTCAAAGGAAAGCTACGACGATCTCGATGCAGACTATATCGTTGACGAGAAGGCAAGTAATGCGATCCTTACTCCTAAGGGAGCACAAAAGGCAGAGACGTTTTTTGGAATAAACAACCTTTCCGATCCCGAAAACTCCGAGATCGCTCACCACATAAATCAGGCAATACGTGCATACGGCATAATGAAGCGCGACGTTGATTACGTGGTAAACGAGCATGGAGTTATGATAGTCGATACCTTTACGGGACGTCTTATGCCCGGAAGAAGATATTCAAACGGTTTGCATCAGGCGATCGAAGCCAAGGAAGGCGTTAAGATAGAGAAAGAGAATAAGACTCTTGCAACTATTACGTTCCAGAACTATTTCAGAATGTATTCAAAGCTCTCGGGTATGACGGGTACTGCTCTTACCGAGGAAACAGAGTTCCGTGAAATATATCAGCTTGACGTTATCGAGATACCCACCAACCGACCTATGATAAGAGAAGACCGCAACGACGTGGTCTATAAGACTGTCAACGGAAAGTACGATGCGGTAGTTAGGCAGATAATCGAATGTCACGAAAAGGGACAGCCTGTGCTTGTCGGTACGGTTTCAATAGACAAGTCAGAGGAGCTTTCTCGTAGACTTAAGCGTGAGGGAATTAAGCACACAGTTCTTAACGCAAAATATCACGACAAAGAAGCAGAAATAGTTGCTCAGGCAGGAAAGCTCGGTGCAGTTACGATCTCTACCAACATGGCAGGACGCGGAACCGATATTATGCTTGGCGGAAATCCAGAGTATATGGCGAAAAAGGAGATGCGTAAGCTTGAGATTGACGAGGAGCTTATCGCGATGGCAACGGGAACTGCCGAAATCGACGACGAGGACGTAAAGAACGCAAGAGCAATTTACCGTGACCTCTACGAGCGCTTCAAGAAAGAAATTGCTCCCGAGGCGCAGGCTGTTAAGGACGCAGGCGGACTCTTTATTCTCGGTACGGAAAGACACGAAAGCCGCCGTATAGACAACCAGCTTCGCGGACGCTCGGGACGTCAGGGTGACCCCGGCGAGTCGCGCTTCTTCCTCTCGCTTGAGGACGATCTTATGCGTTTGTTCGGTTCTGAAAGAGTTCTCGATATGGTTGAAAGACTCGGACTTCCCGAGGACGCGCCAATCGATGCCAAGATCCTTTCAGGCAGAATAGAATTTGCTCAAAAGAAGATAGAGGATCAGAACTTCAAGCGCCGTAAGTACGTTCTTACCTACGACGACGTAATGAACCAGCAGAGAAATCTTATTTATAAACAGAGATATGACGTTCTTAACGGTGAGGATATCAGCGATACTATCCGCAAGATGATAATCGGCACTGTCAGCGATACGGTTGATACGTATTTGCAGGGTGACGAGGCGGCGCTTTGGGATTTCGCAGGACTTAAAAACGTTTACCTTGGCTTGCTTACAACTCCCGAGGACTTTGAATATTCCGAAAATGAGCTTAAACGTCTTAAGAAGGATGATATCGTGGATATGCTTTGCGACAGAGCCCTTGAGGTTTACGAGGATAAAGCAAATACTATCGGAGAGGAGCGCTTCAGAGAAATCGAACGTGCAGTATTGCTTCAGAACGTTGACAGAAACTGGATGGAGCATATTGATGCCATGGACGACCTTAAGGACAGCATAAGACTTCAGTCGTACGCGCAAAGAGATCCTGTAAACGAATACAGACTTCAGGGCGCTGATATGTTTGACGCGATGGTTGCTGATATACGTGACAGAACGTCAAGAATGATCCTTTCCGTAACCGTAAAAACTCCCGAGGTAAAGAGAGTACAGCTTGCAAAGCCCCTTAACGAGGGATTTGAGGGCGACGGAGAGAAGAAAGTAAAGAAGGTTACCGTTGTCAAGAAGGCAGCCGAGAGCGTCGGTAGAAATGACCTCTGCCCTTGCGGTTCAGGCAAAAAGTATAAAAAGTGCTGCGGAGCACCTTCAAACACACAAAATTGATAACTGCAAAAGTCAGCCGCATTAAATTAAATAATGCGGCTGACAAATTTAAAAGGTGGAAAAATGGGATTTGGATTACTCTTTATAGGGTATTTTGTTGCAACCCTCATGTCAATAAATATGGTAGGGCCGTTTATACGCATCATTGGATACGGCATCGTGTTTATTGCCTCGTCAAAGCTTAATGGCTACAACCGCCATTTCAGGCTGTTACAAATAGCAGCAGCTTTTATGGTGGCTTTGTCGATCTTGCTTTCCATATCTACTGTAACGGATTTTCTTTACAGTGAGCTTATTATAAGCAAGAACATTTTCGGTGAGCCATATCAAACAGTTATAGGGCATGTTGAAACGGTAATGTCGTTTATCTTCGCCTCGGTTATGCTTTACGCGATAAGAAGTATCGCGACGGAAACCGAAGATTTAAAAATATCGGCGAATGCTATACGAAACTTCGTGTTTATGTGCATCTATGTGCTCTTGTACGTTGTTACTTGCTTGCCGTTTGCTTACACAAAATACTTTGGTATGCCTACGTTGCTTATACAATTTGCTTACGTTGTACTGAATCTTATCTTGATCTTCACGTGCTATACGAGGATCTGCGACGAGAGTGACGTTGAGATGAACCGTAAGCCATCGCGCTTCGCTTTTATAAATAAAATGAGAGCTGAGCTTGACAGACGGGAAGAAAAGGCGCTCGAAAGCCAAGCGCAGTTCATAGAGGAAAAACGACAAAAAAGAGAACAAAAAAGAAGAAAGAAAAAATAGGAAATATATGAAAGATAAAAGTAAAATCAGTTTTTTGCCAATAGGGCTGTCTTTAATATTTTTGTTTAATCCCAACATTACGGTCGTTGATCCGTTTCCTGACTTCTTGGGGTATATTTTGCTGTCGCTCTCTCTTATAAAGCTTGCGGATCTAAATGAAACGGTCGCGGAAGCAGCATCTATATTCAATAAAATGATACTTATTGACGCCGCAAAGCTTTTTGCGA
Source organism: Oscillospiraceae bacterium (assembly GCA_015063335.1). The sequence goes on from SVUH01000003.1 coordinate 6,734, forward strand.
TCGTCTGGATATTCTGGATATCTTCTCCGTCCGAGCAAAACGCCGCAGTGCTTTTGTGGTCGTTTGTATTCGGCGTTTTGGAAATGGTTTTCTTGATTCCCGCATTTGTAAAGCTTTTTAAGGGCTTTGTGGAGATTGGATATTTTCACGACAACCGCGCAATACTTGGCTCAAAAATCAAAAGATCGGGAAGGGCAGCCAGAAGAAACTATACTGAAAAAATCCGTTTTCTTACGATATTCTTTATAGCATTCAAGGCAACCACCTCATTTTTGCCCGAGCTTATAACCATTAATTTTTCCGAGTATCTTGAATCTCACGGTAACGGAATTCTTTACATACTCCGTATGTTTACGTTTATCCCGGTACTCGTTTTGGGAATAGTTTGGATAATCAAAATTATAAATTACTTTGCGCGAATATCAAAGGATGCTGAATTCACCGAAGCCCTTTCTGCCTCTTACTGTGAAAAGATCTTGCCGCAAAGTGGAATATTTATAAAGAGAAACGTAAAGCTTTCTTTTGCTTTGCTCTTGATAGCAGCTGTATTGTCCTTTGATTTAAGAATACAAAGCATAAATATCTTTCCCGACGTCCTTGCTGCTCTGACGCTACTTGCGTTTTTTGTATCAATAAACAGAAAAACAAAAATTAAGCTTGGCTTACCGATGGCGCTCTCCGCGCTTGGCGCGGTAAGCGGTGTTATCTCAATGATTTTTGAGATAAGATTTTTCAAAGAATATACTTGGGACAGCATTTTCAGAAGCGAGGAGGCTATGAACGCATACGTTCTAATGTGCGTGACGGCAATAATAAACGCATTGATCTTTGCCGCAATATTTGCATTCGTGCTGTTATCATTGAAATCGACTATCAAAGCGCACACGGGAATTATAGCCGCAAGTAATGCAGTGAATGAGGTTGCGCGCAAAAGCATGAATAAATCGATTTACGATGAGCTTGTGCGTACGCTTATAATTGATGCGTGTGCGCTGGGCGTGTATACGGTTACGGATATATGCTACGTTCTTTTTGCGAAGAATTTTGGAGCTATGATGCTCATAAATGCGATCGGTGTGATTGCATTCGGCGCAATGCTCATTAAAACATATTTTGATATTTACGAAGCGGTCACCGCAAGATACGTTTTGGAATAATCTTACATCTTTGTTCTTGCATATTTTTTATTTAAATGCAAATACTTTTAACGTGCGAGAGAGAAGTCGCACACCTTGGTAGGTGCAAGTCGGTTAACTGCACACGCCTCCTTTTCCGATAGCGGACGATGCCGATTCCGTCAATGAGGGTATGTTCGTTGATTGATGCATTGGAGGATAAAATGCGTAAGAAGTATGTTAAGCGAAAGCACGACCATAATAAATCGATCGATAATGAGTTCAGATGCGACAATATTTTCAAGACCGCCCAAGCACAGCCATATCTCGATTCGTTAGTGGCAGGCAAATGGGGGAGAGGAAAGGATGATTCGCCCGTGAACGAGGACGAGTATCCCGAAAATAACAATCCGCTGCCTTATTAAATTTCGATCGTATCGCCCACCGAGAAATCGGTGGGCGATGTTTTTAATATGTTTTATATAAAAGAAAAAACAGCCCTCTTTTGAGGGCTGTCTGGTGCCGGTGGTCGGGGTCGAACCGACACGGTATCGCTACCACTGGATTTTGAGTCCAGCACGTCTGCCAATTCCATCACACCGGCAAGCTGTCAACGTTAGATATTATACCATAAAGTGCCTCAAAAAGTCAATAGGTTTATCAAAATTATTTTAACAAAGCAATTTTATTTTCATTTTAGCATATTCTTTTTTAAGAAGAACAGTTATAAATAATATTTGACTTTTCGGGGGATTCGTGTTATAATGAAACTATCGTTGGATATTCTCGGAGAAGATGCTAAAATGAACAGCTATTGGAAAAGATTGTGGACTGAAATAAGTCTTGATAATCTTGTGTATAATTTTAATACTTTAAAATCAAGCTTGCCAAACGATACTGCGATTTGTTGTGTTGTTAAAGCAAATGCATACGGCCATCACGCGCCACGCATCGCAAAAACTCTTGAGCGCGAGGGAGCTGACTGCTTTGCTGTTTCCAACATTGAAGAAGCTCTGCAACTTCGTTTGGAGGGAATACGCACGCCCATACTTATTTTGGGATATACGCCGACAGACTGTGCCGGAGTGCTTGCGAAAAACGATATTACGCAGTGCGTTTATTCTTACGACTATGCAACCGAGCTTGCAAGATATGCAACCGAAGCAGGTGCTCGAGTACGCGTGCACGTCAAAATAGACACGGGAATGGGCAGAATTGGCTTTAACTGTGTGGACGATATTGATGCTTCGGTTGAGGAGATCTCCAAAATATGTGCTTTAGATTCACTTGAATATGAGGGAATATTTACCCACTTTGCTGTTTCTGATACGGGAGATAAGGGAAAGGCTTTCACGGAAGCTCAATACGAAAAATTTATAAACGTAACAGAAGCGTTGTCCGAAAAGGGAATTAACTTTAAATATAAGCACTGCGCAAACAGTGCGGCAACTCTTGATTATCCGCACTTTGGCATGAATATGGTTCGCTTGGGAATCGTTCTGTACGGACTGCTTCCCTCGGATCAGATAACAAACACGCCCTTTCTTAAACCCGTAATGTCCCTTAAAACCGTAGTTTCCCACGTAAAATACATAGATGCAGGATCGACTGTCAGCTATGGGTGCGATTTTATTGCAAAAAAACGCATGAAGGTTGCCACGGTACCTATGGGATACGCAGATGGCTTTTGGCGTTCAAACAAAAAAATGCCACTCACAATAAATGGCGTGCACGTGCCGATAATTGGTAGAATTTGCATGGACCAGCTTATGATCGACGTAAGCGATGTCGCCAATGTAAATATCGGCGACGAGGTTACGGTCTTTGGCTACGGTATTGGAGTAAACAATGTAGACGATTTTGCCGCAGCAAATAACACCATAAACTATGAAATAATTTGTTCGGTTGGTAAGAGAGTGCCGAGAGTATTCATAGAAAATGGCGAGGTTGTTGGCATACATTTGGGCATGCTTGATAGTGAAATAAACTAAATAATATATAAAAATAACCGCTTCGAATTATCGAAGCGGTTATTTTTATTCGGTGAAAATATCCATTTGATTTGCGTTTTGATTGCCTTTTTGAGAGTGAGGCGGATTGTAGGTAATTCCCAAATGCTCGTATGCAAGACGGGTTACACAACGTCCGCGCGGTGTACGGCTAAGATAGCCTATCTGCATAAGATACGGCTCATATACGTCCTCAAGTGTAACTGCCTCCTCACCTACGGTTGCGGCAAGCGTTTCAAGCCCAACGGGGCCTCCGTCGTAAAACTTAATGATCGTTTCAAGCATCTTTCTGTCGGTATTGTCAAGTCCGAGCTGGTCGATCTCAAGCTTTTGCAAAGCATAATTTGCAATACTGCTGTCAATTTGTGACGAGCCGCGAACTTGCGCAAAATCACGAACTCTCTTTAAGAGTCTGTTGGCAATACGCGGCGTTCCGCGCGATCTTGACGCGATCTCGTACGCGCCGTCATCAGTTATCGGCAAGCCGAGTATTCCTGCGCTACGCTTAACGATAGTCGTAAGCTCCTCGGGTGAATACAATTCAAGCTTAAGCATAACGCCAAAGCGGTCACGCAAAGGTGTTGTGAGCTGTCCCGCGCGAGTCGTAGCCCCTATAAGAGTAAACTTCGGCAGATCTATTCTTATGCTTCTTGCCGCGGGTCCTTTACCAATAATTATATCAAGCGCGTTGTCTTCCATCGCGGGATAAAGGATTTCCTCAACCGAGCGGGAAAGACGGTGTATCTCGTCAATGAAAAGAACGTCTCCCTCGGAAAGATTAGTAAGCAGCGCCGCAAGATCTCCTTGCTTTTCGATCGCAGGACCGGAGGTTATTCTGATATTAACGCCCATTTCGTTAGCGATTATATTGGAAAGAGTGGTCTTTCCAAGTCCGGGAGGGCCGTAGAGAAGAACGTGGTCAAGGCTCTCGCCGCGTATCTTTGCGGCTTCGATGTATATTTTTAAGTTTTCCTTAGCCTTTTCCTGACCTATGTAATCGTCAAGATCCTTCGGACGAAGTGAAACGTCCGAGTCCTTGTCCTCGCCAAGCGAAGACGTGCTCATTATTCTGTTTTCAAAATCGTATTCCTGTGAAAAATCCATACTGTTCACCTCAAAATTCTAACAGTGCTTATCTCATAAGCTTTTTGAGCGCAAGCTTAATTATTTCGTCTAATTCAAGCGAGCCAAGATCAATTCCTCGCAAGGCGCTAAGCGCCTCGCTCTTGGAATATCCCAAAACTGCCAATGCGTCCTGCGCATCGGACATTTTTGAGCCGGATGCTACGCTTACTACGGGAGAATCGGAATCATCTGCATCGTCTATGACCGTGTTCTTAAGCTTATCCTTAAGCTCAAGAATTATTCTTGCTGCTGTTTTTGGACCTATTCCGTTAGACTGAGCAATAGCCTTTTTGTCCTCGGTGCATATTGCTACGGCAAGCTTTGAGGGAGAAAGCTGTGAGAGTATTGATATTGCCGCCTTAGGTCCGACACCCGACACGGTGATCAGCATTTTAAATGCGGAAAGCTCCTCCTGCGAAATAAATCCAAACAGTTCAACGTCGTCCTCGCGAACAGCCATATAGCTGTATAATTTTACAGTAGGCGCTTCCGTCACGCTTCTGTGTGGAGGCATAGCCGAATAGGTGTTTTGCGAAATCGTCATTTTATATCCAACGCCACCTGCATCGACAACAGCAAATGAACTCTCAAGTGCGGCAAGCTTTCCGCTGATGTAATAAAACATTAGTTAACTCCGTTTTCTTCTTAATTTTCTTTATTTTCTTTATTTTCTTTATTTTCGATATTTCCTTGATCTTTGTTTTCTTCTATGTCAGATTCCAACAAGTCGATCTCATCAAAATCCTCCAAAACCCACGGCACATCGATTATTTTTTGCTGCTTTTTGGCAAAAATCGTTCGTTTGAGAACGAAATCTGTGCAACACAGTACAGCAAAAATACATATACCAATGATCGAAACAGCGGCACCTGTTACGTATATTTTAGGCATGTATTTAAATTCAACGCTGTGCTCGCCCGCTTCTTCAATATCAAATGCAATAAGCGAATCAAGAGTTTGATAGGTTTCGACCTCTTTTCCGTCAACGAATATCTGCCAGCCCTTGTCATATGCAATGGTAGCAAGAATGGTCACGTTAGCCTTGTCGGTCTTAATAGTACCCGTAAGGTTATCTTCTTTATAATCTCCATCAATTACGAACTGTGAATTATCTAAAAGGTCGCCAAAGCTTTCTTCAAACACAGTACGGTCGAGATACCATATATAATTGCAGCCGCTCTTTATGGAAAGAGATTCTTCTTCAAATTCTATTTCTACTGTTACATCTTCTCCAGCGTCAAACCAACCAAGGGAGAAGATGTGCTTTGTGTTGCTTCCGAGATAATTTCCAAGACTTTTACCGTTTACGTATAACGTACAGTCCTTGGTCTTGTCGGTTGGAGTGTAAAAATAATATTCAGCTGCCGTATCTGCAATAAAGGAATACGTTACAGTAGCTTTTTCGCCATCAAGAGCAGTATAAGTAGTTTTCAAATAATTAGAGCTCTTTTCACAGCCGCCGTAAGTATCATCGTAAGCTGTTACGGGCTTGAATATTTCGGGCGCTATCTCTGCGCCTTGCATTGCACCAACCAGGGCGTTAAGCTTTTCAAAATACGTAGTGTAGTTTTTAAAATCAAATTCATTAACGTCCGCTGAAACCTCATAGGCTATCGAAAGAGCATACGGATTTTTATAAACGTCATATTTTTCACTTGTAAACTCATTCTCGATCTTCTCAAAGTAATTCACAAGCTTTTGTGACTCCTTGGAGTCAATTACGTATTTTACACCGAGCAGAGAATCGTTAACGGGAGTACCGCCGTTGTATTGCGAAAGGTGCGAGCGCGACGTATATCCCATGTTTGACAAAAATTCAATAGTGGAAGCATTAAGGGTCGAGGTAGAATTTGAAAGTCCTCTGAGACCGAGCGCCATATTATCGTTATATTTTCTATGAACCGTTTTCTCAGCACGATAGAATGAAGAATCGTACTCCTTCAATTCGTCGGTAACAGGCCGAAGATCCCCAATAAAGGTGTTATAGCCGCTATAGCTTGAATATACGACGTCAGAATCGAATTGCACGACCATCGTCAAGGAATTACAAAACATCTCAATACAGATAAGAGCGGCAAGGATTGCCATCACGCCCTCGCGGGTCCTTGGATTTTTCGTTCGAATTATAAGACATATAATAACGAACAGAATAATAGTAATAGCTACCGCAAACCAAACCGTAAAGATCGAATCAAGCTGCTCACCTGAAATGACATATGTTTCAAACTCAAGCTTTTCGCACACGCAGACAAAAAGCACTATAAAGGCACATATCGCAAGAATAAATTTCTCATTGACGCGTCTCAGGTTACCAAATCCCTTGTAACCTACAATCAACAAAACAAAGCAGAACATGAAGCTGTAACGATGATTAAGCCAGTTGGGATTCTGGAAGCCGTGCCAGATAATATCAAGAGGAGAAATGAAGCAGAGAACAAAGAATGAAAGCAAAGCAAGCGTTGCTATCTTTTCTCTTGCTTTTATATTTTTAGTCATGAAATACACGGGAGCAAGTATCATGGAAAGCATTCCGCAATAAATAAACGGCAACCCCTCGGGACGAACCGTATCATAGCTTCCGGGCAGGAGCTTCGTAAAAAAGTCAAGAAGACTGAATTTAGCTTTCAACGAAACACTCGGGGAGGAAAAATCATTTTTACCGAAGCTTAATGAATAGTAAGCCGCAAGAATGATAAATCCCGCGATGGCAGCGGCAAGTACTGCAAATCCCGCAAAACGCAAAAAGGATTTTAAACCGTGTCGCTTTTCACAGTGGGGATTGATTATTTTATTGTCATGTGCCAGCAAATAGTAAAAGAAATACACAAGGCTATAAATACATATCATGTATCCGATGTAGTAATTGCTCATCATAGCTATAGCCAAGGATATAACAAAAAGCTTATATTTGCGATGCTTTATAAGCTGCTCGATCGAATATGTGACGATCGGAAGCCAGAAAATGGAATCTATCCACATTATGTTGTTCTGGTGAACCACCGCAAACGAGCATAGGGCATACATTACCGAAAAGGCAACGATCATTATTTTGTTTGGGTTTGCAGAGTGCTTGTGAAGATAAAATCCAAAGCTAAAGCCACAAAGTCCTGTTTTTATAAGAATGATCGTCAGCAGAGCTTCAAGTATTCTGCTTGCAGGAAACAGGGCTACGAGATAGGAAAGGGGGCTTGCGAGATAGTAGGCATACATGCCCATATATTCACCGCCGAGGGCGCGGAAAAAGGTATATAAAAAGCTACCGTCACCGTAGATCGCATTACGTAATGATTCAAAAAAATATACGTACTGTCCGTTCAAATCAAGGACGAGAACAGAGCCGTTGCCAAACGGATGTATTCCCATAGAAAGATATACGAGATACATGAGCGTAACGGGAACCAAAAAGCAAAACAAAAGATATGAGGACGGAAATTGCGATATTTTATTTTGCGCAGCTTTCAGCCAATAAAGAAGACCTCGACGTTTTTTCTCGGGCAAGAGCTCGGGAGCGGAATTATTCATTTTTCTCTCCTCCCGAAATAAATTTTTTAGTCGCCTTTTCAAGCCTTATTCTATCAATAGTCATATCGTGCTGACAGCCCATGCACAAAATACGCATCTCGCCGCCAACCCGAAGAATTTTAAATTGTTTGTTTCCGCAGGGATGAGGCTTTTTCAGCTCTATAACATCATCCACTTCAAATTTCAAAAACTGCATACTACCACCAGAACAAATATATATATTATTATTTTATCATAATATTATTATTTTGTAAATACTATTCAAAATTTTTACAAATTGATAAATTCTGTTTGACTTAGAAGGATATATGTGATATAATAGATGATGGATTATTATGGAGGTGTGCTGATGATCATACTTGGAATAGACCCCGGTCTTGCTATTGTAGGTTGGGGCGTTGTAGAATATAAGGGCTCTCATTTCAAGACGCTCGGCTACGGAGCTATCGAAACTCCCGCAGGTATGCCTACTGAGGAGCGCTTATCCATGATATTCGATGGGGTACGACAGCTTATAGAAACCTATCGCCCCGAGCACGTTGCAGTCGAGGAGCTTTTCTTTAACACGAACATAACTACGGGTATACGCGTAGCGGAAGCGCGAGGAGTCATAATCATGTGCGCGCATAAGCTCGGAGTAAAGGTTTACGAATATACGCCCTTACAGGTAAAGCAATCGGTAGTAGGCTTCGGCAGAGCAGAAAAGAAGCAGGTAATAACAATGGTTACAATGCTGCTCGGTCTGCCTAAGCCCCCAAAGCCCGACGATACAGCCGATGCGCTCGCAATTGCCGTATGTCACGCTCATTCGGGAACTTCACGGCTTGCGGGATACTATAACTTAAAATAAATCCGAGAGGTGAAAAACATGTGGATAGCAGATAACTGGAAGGATTACGAGCTTTTGGACGCATCCGACGGAGAACGTCTTGAACGTTGGGGAAGCTATATATTAAAGCGCCCCGATCCCCAGATAATTTGGAAAAACAGATCAATACATAAAAAATGGAAAACCGCAGATGCGATTTACACACGCTCAGCAAAGGGCGGCGGAGAATGGACAAAAAACAATCTTCCCGAGCAGTGGACTATTTCCTACGGTGATCTTAAATTTAATTTAAAGCCTATGGGCTTTAAGCATACCGGACTTTTTCCCGAGCAAGCTGTAAACTGGGATTGGTTTTCTTCGCTTATACGAGGCGCAAACAGACCTATCAAGGTGCTTAATCTTTTTGCGTATACAGGAGGAGCAACTCTCGCGGCAGCTGCGGCAGGCGCATCCGTGGTGCACGTTGACGCATCAAAGGGAATGGTGGCGCAGGCAAAGCTCAATGCAAAAATTTCAGGACTTGAGGACGCGCCTATCCGCTACATCGTTGACGACTGCAAGAAATTTGTTGAAAGAGAAATAAGACGCGGAAATAAGTATGACGCTATAATCATGGACCCTCCGTCTTACGGCAGAGGCCCTTCGGGCGAAATATGGAAAATAGAGGACAGCGTACACGAGCTTGTTACACTCACGTCGAAAATTCTTTCGGACGAGCCCCTGTTCTTTTTGATAAATTCATATACGACAGGTCTCTCGCCTGCAGCTATGCAGTATATTATGGGCCTTACCGTTGCGGCAAAGCACGGAGGCGTTATTGAATCGGGAGAGCTTGGCTTGCCCGTAACCGCAACCGGACTGTGTGTTCCGTGCGGAGCCAGCGCAAGGTGGTTTGCGAAGAAATAAAAATCAAAAGAGGATAATAAATGAATCCATTTATAAGGGTAAAGGATCTTACCTACTGTTATGAGGACAACGACAACGCTTCGGCACAGCCAACTCTAAAAAATCTCGATCTTGAGATCAACGAGGGAGAGTTCGTTGCGGTTCTCGGTCATAACGGCTCGGGAAAATCAACGTTTGCAAAGCTTCTCAATATGATTCTCGTTCCGAGTTCGGGAGAGATATACATCGACGGTAAAAACGTAGGCAACCCCGATATGTCCGACAGTGATATTCTTGAGCTGAGAAAAAATGTAGGCATGGTTTTTCAAAATCCGGATAACCAGCTCGTAGCTACAATAGTTGAGGACGACGTTGCTTTCGGTCCTGAAAATTTAGGTGTTCCGACAGAGGAAATACGTCAGCGCGTTGACAATGCGCTGAGAGACGTTGGTATGCTTGAATACGCACACCATGAGCCGCACAGACTCTCGGGTGGACAAAAGCAAAGAGTTGCTATTGCAGGAGTAATTGCAATGATGCCCAAGTGCATTATTTTCGACGAATCGACCGCCATGCTTGACCCAATGGGGCGCAAGGAGGTAATGAATACGATCATTCGTCTCAACAAAGAAAAGAACATTACCGTTATTATGATAACGCATTACATGGAAGAAGCCGCTATGGCAGACAGAATAGTCGTTATCAATGACGGAAGTCTTGTAATGGACGGAACGCCTGCCGAGGTTTTCGAGCGCTACGACGTTCTTAAATCTTGCGGACTTAACGTTCCGCAGTGTACCGAGCTTGTACACCGTCTGCGTAATGAAGGCTTCTGTATCGAAGGAAATTGCGTTACAGTAGAGCAGTGTACCGACGCATTGCTGGCATTCTTGACAAAGGAAGAGAAAAATGTCTAAAATTACACTTGAAAACATAAGCTTTTATCACGCTAAGGGAACTCCTTATGAGATAAAGGCGCTGAAAAATATCAACGTCAGTATCCCCGAGGGCTGTATAACAGGTCTTATCGGACACACGGGCTCTGGAAAATCAACGCTGGTGCAGATGTTCAACGGACTTCTTACACCACATGAGGGGCGAGTTCTTATCGACGGTAACGATATTTGGAGCGATAAAAAGAAAATACGAGACGTAAGATTCAAGGTCGGTCTCGTAATGCAGTATCCGGAGTATCAGCTTTTTGAAGAGACTGTATACAGAGACATAGCGTTTGGACCTACAAATATGGGACTTAATGAAAATGAGGTCAGGGACAGGGTTCTTGAGGCTGCCGAGTTCGTAGGACTTGAGTCTGCACTTCTCGAAAAATCTCCATTTGATCTTTCGGGAGGTCAAAAAAGAAGAGCCGCTATTGCCGGGATAATTGCCATGCGCCCCGAGGTCCTCGTCTTGGACGAGCCCGCCGCAGGGCTTGATCCAAGAGGACGCGACGCAATATTTGCAAATATCGCCGACTATCAGAAGAAAAGCGGAAGCACCGTAGTCATCGTCAGCCACAGCATGGAGGATATGGCAAAGCTTTGCGATCACCTCATAGTTATGTCCGACGGAGAAATACTTATGTCCGGAGACAGAGGTGCGGTTTTCGCAAAGGCTGATATGCTGACAAGCGTGGGACTTGACGTGCCGCAGATCACTCGTCTTATGAATAATTTAAGAGCCCGCGGCGTTGACGTGGATGGCGGACTTTATACGATAGACATAGCAGTAGAATTTTTTAAAAAATATATAAGGGAAAACGGTAACTAAAAAATGAAAGGTATTGCTCTTGGGCAGTATTATCCCGCTGACTCCTTTTTACACAAAGCAGATCCGAGAATTAAAATAATTCTCGCCGTGCTTTTTATCGTTTGTTCATTTTTGTGTAAAAACGTATTCAGCTTTGCGCTTTTGGCGCTTGGATCGATCGTATTGATAACGATCGGCAAAATCCCTCTGAAAATTGTATTCAGAGGCCTGCGCCCTATTTTAATAGTTTTAATAATAACCTCAACGTTCAATATCCTTTGGACGTCAGGAGAAAAGGCCTTGTTTAGCTGGTGGATCTTTGATGTTTATATCGAGGGCATATATGCCGCCATATTTATGGTTGTAAGGATTGCCTCGTTGGTTATAGGCACGTCAATGTTCTTGACCTATACCACAACTCCGATCGATCTTACAGATGCGATAGAGGATCTTTTGTCGCCGCTAAAAAAGCTTCACGTGCCTGTTCACGAGTTTGCGATGATGATGACGATCGCATTGAGATTTATTCCGACGCTCGTCGAGGAAACAGACAAGATCATGACAGCGCAAAAAGCAAGAGGCGTCGATTTTTCGAACGGCAGTCTTATTAAACGCGCTAAGGCACTCATACCGATACTTATTCCGTTATTTGTTTCGGCATTCAACCGCGCGTCGGATCTTGCAACCGCCATGGAATGCAGGTGTTATCATGGTGGCGAGGGCAGAACCCGTATGAAGGTAAGACATCTTAGATTTTTGGATCTCGTGCCGCTTATAATTATGATCATTTTTGCGGCAGCGATCGTATTTTTAAATATCCGCGGTTGGATATATACTATGTGAGAGACAAGGAGAAAGGTAATATGAAAATATTGCTCGATATTTCTTTTCTTGGAACAGCATATTGCGGATATCAGGTTCAACCCAATGCTCCCACCGTCCAGGGCGAGCTTACCCGAGCTGCAAAAGAGCTGTTTGGCTTTGACTGCGATATAGTCGGATGTAGTCGCACGGATAGCGGAGTGCACGCAAACCATTTCTTTGCGGCAATAAACAAAAAGGAAAGCGAGGGAATAGATACCTCTATCCCATTAGAAAAAATCCCGAGTGCTTTTGATTTTTATTTACCCTCGGACATTACCGTTAATTCGGCAGTGTTGGTTGAAAACAGCTTTCATCCGAGATACGACGTAAAGCATAAGGAATATATATACAAGATCTGGAACGGCAGAGGCAGAAATCCGTTTTTGCAGGGGAGAAGCTGGCACTATCCCCGAAAGATCGACGATGACGCTTTAAATAGCATGAATATCGCCGCACAGGGCTTCGTAGGAACTTACGATTTTTTAGCTTACATGGCTGCAAATTCAAGCGTAAAAAGCACTGTGAGAACAGTATATTCGGCATCAGTAGAGCGAGACGGAGACCTCATTACGTTCCGTATATGCGGCGACGGATTTCTTTATAACATGGTTCGCATCATGACGGGAACCTTGATCTATGTTTGTGAGGGCAAGATAAGCCCCGAGGATATTATAAACATTACGAATTCAAAGGAGCGCAGCCGTGCAGGTATAACTGCCCCCGCCGAGGGTCTTTACCTAAATAATGTGACCTATTGATCTTTAATTTTTACGAAAGGAGTCGAAACGCAGTGTTCGGTAAAAACAATAACAACGCACAAAACGAAAACAAAGAAACGAGCGCTAATAAAAAGTTCGGCTTCCTTAGTAAGCTTAGTAAGCTTGGAAATTATTTCAATCCCGAGCCTCAAAAGGAGCGAGTTCTTAGACACGAGGATTTTAATGCGGCGGGCGACGTTTTTTACGCATCGGTTTCTGCGGGATATAAGATATCCCAAAGAATTATAGTAATTATTCTCGTTATATTCTTGCTGTTTTCGCTGATAACAAATTTCAGTCAGATAACGTATGATAATTTCTTTTATCTACTCAAGGATTTTGCCGCTGCGGCTGACGTGGAATCCACAAATTACGACACCCTCTCATACACGTCGGATCCGAGAAACTTTTTTGCGCTTTACCGCGGCGGACTGACGGTTGCAAATCCGTCAAGAATATCTGCATATACGGCTACGGGACGGCAGACAATAAATGCTTCGGTACAGTTTTCCTCACCCATTGTTGAAAGCTCGGATAAATATTTCGTAATATATGATATTTCAGGTACGACATTTGCAGTCTATAATTCCTTTGCGAGAATTTATAAAGAGGATCTGGAATATCCTGTTACGGGCGCGTGCTTCGCAAAAAACGGCAATCTTGCCGTAATGACTCGCGATATTGACCATAAATCTGTCGTACACGTTTATAACGATAATTTTAAGAGGCTGTTTACCGTGCCTTCCTCATCTGAGTATGCGTTTGATGTAGCTATGGACAGCGATGCTGACAGAATTGCAATTACGTATTGGGGAATAGGAAACGGTACGGGAAGAATAACCGTTGATGTTTATGATTTATCCGGTAAAGAGGTTTCAAATATAATTATTGATGGCGAATACGTGCTCTCGACGGGATTTATATCGGAAAGTGTATTTTCAGTTGTAACCGACCGCGCAGTTCATTTGTACGATAAAAATTTTGACGAATTAGACGATTATTACAGCTATGGCGGCGGTACGGTTACGGGATATGAGGTAAATGAGCACGGTGTTGCCGTGGCATATACGTCGAATTCGAGAAATACCGCCATTGTATTTGACAAATCCGGGAATTTGGTATATAATGAAAATATTGACAACAATATAAAAGATATTGATCTTTTTGATGAGTTTGTATTTTTCAGAACAGACGCGGGAGTCATGAGAGTTAACATATCAAGCTTCGAGGAAGAATTACTCACATCAGGGCAAGGTGAGATGCTCATATACAGTTCCGACACAGCACTGATCTGCGGAGATTCAAAGGCTGAATATTTAGTATTCGGAGAATAAAGTTAATGTAAAAGTAAAGGAGGTAACAAAATGACTTATAGTAAAAGAAGATATCGACAGCATATAAAAATGATGTTGCTCGTATTCTCGTTGATGCTTGCGCTGTTGCACGGTCTTGATTTCAGCTCCTTGTTGCTTCCTGAGCTTATCGATATTGGTACGGAAATTTTAAGTATAAGCTTTTCTGAAAAAATTTACAGTTCTTTGGTCGCCATTTTGGGGACAATTATATTACTAATATCGTTTTATGCACTGTTAAAGCGCGCATTTAAAATAATAGACGGAAAATCAGATAGCAAAGTAAAAAAGGCAATTGCTCAAAGAATATATACATCCCTTGACGGCTTTTTTGAAAAGTTTACCGTTATACAGGTCTGCTGTAAAGCAGTTCGCATTATAAGGAAGTATATAAGTACCTCCAATTTCAAATTCATATTAGATAAACAGTTAAAAATCACAAGTCCTTTGCTTACCTTTAGATTTTCAAGAATTTTAATTTGATCAAAGTTGTGCTTTGATAAAATTAACAAATTAAATTAGAGGTAAAAAATGAAGTTAAAAAATATACCCAATATTCTGTCTTTTATCAGAATACTGTTGGTTTTTGTATTTGTAATAATTCTTTTCGCGTTCAATAATCTTCTTTTAGCTTTGCTTGTTTTTTTGATCGCAGGGCTTACTGACGTAATAGACGGATATCTCGCAAGAAAAAACAACTGGATAACTAATCTCGGTAAAATTCTCGATCCTGTTGCCGACAAGCTTATGCAATGCACAGTGCTTGTAAGCCTTTGGATCAAGCAAATAGTTCCATGGTGGTTTGTAGTACCATTCTTCATAAAGGAGATACTCACCCTGATTCTCGGCGCTGTCGTGATCAGGCGCAGAAGCGTAAACGTAGTAAGCAGATGGTACGGAAAATGTGCCGTTTGTTCATTCTATGCAACGATAGCGGTAGCCGTTATTTTCAATGATTTTCTCATAAAGCATCCGCTTGTTTATATTTTGATATTCCTTCCCGCAATTGGTTTTGCAGTAGGCGCAATGATAGCCTATATAAAGCACTACGCATATCTTAAAAAGGAAGACATAAACAAAAGCGGTATAATAGATAATATCCGAAAGGGACAGTAACGCAACAGCGTGCTGATTTGTAATTAACAATGGTAATGTGTTCAAGATGCCACAAGAGAGTGGCGGTGGTTTTTGTAACCAAACTGGAAAACGGAAATAAAGTAAATGAGGGCCTTTGTCTGAGATGCGCCAAGGAGCTTGGCTTGCCCGTAGATAACATGCTCGGAAACGTCATGAATCAGTACGGCATTTCTGCTGACGACCTTGAATCCATGGAGGATAGCCTCAACAGCATGATGCCTGCACCGTCCGACAATGACGATGTCGAGGAGGGCGGCGCACCTGCAATTGATCTGCCTAAGCTGTTTGAAGATGCAGGACTTCCCACAAAATCCCCCGACGCTCAAGGTCGCGCAAAAAAGAAAGGCGACGACACCTCAAAGCAAAAGAAATATAAATTCCTTGATACCTATTGCCGTAACCTCACAAAGCGTGCGGCAGACGGCAAGCTCGACAGAATAATAGGCAGAGACAGAGAGCTTGACAGAGTAATACAGATCCTTTGCAGAAGACAGAAAAATAATCCCTGTCTTATAGGCGAGCCCGGTGTCGGAAAAACCGCTATTGCGGAAGCGCTTGCTCAAAGAATAGCCGACGGAAACGTTCCGTATAAGCTCAAGGGTAAGCAAATATATCTTGTTGACCTTACCGCGCTTGTTGCGGGAACACAGTTCAGAGGTCAGTTTGAGTCAAGAATTCTCGGACTTCTTTCCGAGGTCAAGGCTGCGGGCAATGTTATTTTGGTTATCGACGAGGTTCATAACATTGTAGGTACGGGAGATGCTGAGGGTAGCGTTAATGCCGCAAATATTCTTAAGCCTGCGCTCTCGCGCGGCGAGGTACGTATTATTGGTGCAACTACGCTCAATGAGTATCGCAAGTATATAGAAAAGGATACCGCCCTTGAAAGAAGATTTCAGCCCGTTACGGTAAATGAGCCATCAATTGACGAAACGATTGAAATGCTTGAGGAGATCAAGCATTATTACGAGGATTTCCATTCTATAAAAATACCCGACGGAGTGGTTCGCCGCGCGGTGATAATGTCAGAAAGATATATAATGGACCGCTATCTGCCCGATAAAGCTATCGACCTGCTTGACGAGGCGGCATCAAAGCTGTCTCTTACAAGTTCAGTATTGAACGAGGCACAGGAGATCCGAGAGAAGCTGCTGACTCTTAAAGAGCAACGTGAAAATCTTGAAGCGCAAACACCTGCTGACGAAAACGCAGCTCGCCGTTGCTACGAGGAAATTGCAGAGATCAAGGCGCAAGAAATACAGCTTTCCACAAAGCTTCGCGAAATTGAGCCCTCATGCGAGAACGTAGTTCTTTCCGAGCAGGACATTGCAAACGTAATTGAGCTTTGGACGGGTATTCCCGCAGTAGACATATCAAAGAATGAATTTGAGCAAATAGATAATCTCGAAAACAGACTTAAAAGCAGAATTATTGGTCAGGATAATGCCGTTGAAGCTGTCGCAAGAGCGATCAAGCGCAACCGCGCGGGAATATCCTATAAGAGAAAGCCCGTTTCCTTTATTTTTGCAGGCCCTACGGGTGTTGGAAAGACCGAGCTTGTTAAAACGCTTGCTACCGACCTTTTCCATTCCCCCGAGACCCTGATACGACTTGATATGTCGGAATTTATGGAAAAGCACTCTGTATCAAGAATTATCGGAGCGCCTCCCGGATACGTCGGATATGACGAAGCAGGACAGCTTACAGAAAAAATACGCCGCCGTCCCTATTCCGTGGTGCTTTTTGATGAAATTGAAAAAGCACACCCCGACGTATTAAATATTCTTCTTCAGATTTTGGATGACGGAAGAATCACGGACGCAAGAGGTAAAACCGTTAACTTTGAAAATACAGTCATCGTTATGACAACCAATGCAGGCTCCGACAGCACGGCTTCCACCGTGGGCTTCTTCAGTTCTGAGGAAAACGGAAGAAACGATAAAACAATGAAGGCGTTGTCCGCATTTTTGCGCCCTGAATTTATAAACAGAGTGGATGAAATTATCACCTTTAATTCACTTACCGTAGATAACTTCAAGAAGATAGCCGTAATAATGCTTGATGAGCTAAAAACTGTTCTCGAAGAAAAGGGAATACGATTTACGTATTCCGACAGAGCAGTAGCATTCATTGCGCAAAAGTCGTTTTCGCAGAAGTACGGTGCAAGAAATATGCGCAGATTTATTTGTACGAACGTTGAAGACCAGCTTGCCGAAAAAATTATTTCCGATTACGAAAGAAAAATTTGCGGAGTTTCCTTAAAATATTCTACTAAGGAAGATAAATTAGTAATAGAGAGTATTTGACAATGAACGAAAAATGGTTTCTGTTAAGCATTGCCGAAATTGAAAAAAAGCTGAAAACCAATGCCGCCTCGGGTCTTACCCGCAAGGCGGCTCGTTCTGCTTGGTATCGCATAAGTCACAAAAACGGTGCTTTGTTTATAACCCAACGCAAGAGCTTTAGAAAAATGCTGGGTGAGATCCTATCGGATTTTTCACTGATAATGCTCTTGCTTGCATCGCTGTTCGCTATACTTTTTGATGAAGGCCATATGGGCTGGACGGTAATGATCATTGCTTCGGTAAGCTTGATCTTTTCTTTCGTTCTTTACCACAATCTTCAGCGAAGCATGGAACAGGTCAATTTATACTTTTTGCCAACGGCAAAGGTCATAAGAGGCGGAAAGCTTTATAGAATTTCCTTTGATAATGTAGTGCCGGGTGACGTAATTATTCTTGAAAAGGGAGATATAGTTTGCGCCGACGCTCGCTTGGTCACCTCTGACAGTTTAAAGGTATCAATGCGGGTAAATAAGGGCAAATACATACCCTTGGATAAGCAATCTAACGGGGTTGTATCCCAGGAAGAAAACGATCCAGCAAAGTTCGTAAATACACTGCACGGTGGCTCTGTAATAACAGAGGGAAGTGCGCGAGCGATAGTTTACGCTACAGGAAAATATACCTATCTTGGAGCAATGACCGGCGGTATCGTTGAACCGTATAACAATAACATCCCCGCAGAGCTTAGAAAAATGAGAAAAATGTGCGCTCGCATAAGTATGTTCTCACTTATTGCAATACTGCCGTTTTGCGCCGTAAGCATTTTACTCAGTAAG
Source organism: Oscillospiraceae bacterium (assembly GCA_015063335.1). Next base: position 25,200 of record SVUH01000003.1, read on the forward strand.
ATGACAGGCGAGGGGGCGGTACTGTCCTCGACGTTTTTGACGGCTCTCGCAATAGCCGCATCGTCAATGACACAGCTTTCATGTACGCTTTACAAGGTGTTCTTTATAAGCAAAATTAAAAATGCGTTCAACGAAAAAAGCGCGGTTGCAATTCGCACGACCGATGCTTTTGATAAACTTTACAACACAAGCTACTTATTCATGCTTGACGGAGCATCCGTCACGGATGGTATTTTGCATTTTGATACTGCTTTTACGGCCGAGGGCGAGGTCGCGGGAGCGGTAAAGCCGAGCGCATCGGTAAAGACGCTATTAGAGCTTTCTTTGCTATACAATATATCACAATCCAATATGCTTGCCGCGGGAATAAATTCACCCGACAAATACAAAACAGGGCTCGAAGAATTTATTTCAAAGGGTAATTTTGACGCACAGGCGCTGAAATTGCGTTGTCAAGTCAAATCATTTATTTCGGGAACAACTAAAGTGCCCTCCGATCAGGTTATTTACACCGATGCGGGGCGGCAAACAGTTTTATGTGTATCTCGTTCGTCTAATATTCTTTCTGAATGCTCGCATGCACTCATTTCCGGCTCTGTTCAGCCCCTATCTAGCATCGGTACAGACAAGCTCAGACACACATACGAGCTTCATGCTGCAAAAGGTAAAACAGTACTATTCTTTACATTGTCAACACCTCAAAGTGTTGGTAACACTACAGGAAAGATATTTGTAGGCGGTGTGGTTTTGCGTGAGGGGGTTGATAAGAACGCATATACGGGAATCCTCGATTTGCAAAAAAAGGGAATTAAAGTTATTTCCTTTGTGGGCAGTGAGCTTAATAAAAACGCTCCTCAAATTCCCATCGAATTCCACTCAAAACAGTCTGCGCGCAAGCAAGATTTTATCAATAACGGAGTACCGATCACATACAAATTCGGAGAAATCAATACGTATTACGATATGAGCTTATCTGATATCGAATTACTATTAGATCATGCACACAAGAATGGAGAATCGGTCGCGGTCGTGAGCTTTACTGAAGCATCTCCAACTATAATGAAGGCTGCCGACGTTCTTATCTCATGTTCTCCGCTTGTAGACGTTTTTTCAGCAAAAAACGAGGAAGAGCTTTACACGCTTGAAATGGCAGGCTCACAAACGAGCGCTTCGTGCGAGCAAGTAATAAAATCCAAGTCCGACGTGCTTCTGTCACGTCCGTGGAACAACAAGGGCGGAATATCGTCTCTGGCTTCTGCCTTATCCTTTGCCGAAGCGGCACATAAAAACCTTATCAGCTTTTTTAAATACATGCTTTGCGCACAGCTTTTAAGAATTATACTCGTTGCGTTACCCATGGCTTTTGGAACCCCTGCGCTTGACGCGCGCCACGTAGTGTTGTGTAGCTTTTTGATCGATATTTTAGTTTTGTTGATGCTTGCTTCCGATAAAACTCAAGCTCCTTCTGCAAAACGTCACAAATACGGAATGATGACTTTAAAAATGCATATTTTAAGCGAAAACAGACTTTTGATATGCGCTCTCGCTTCGGGAATTGTGGCAATAACACTACCTGTTTTGATGAACGCCGTGGGAGTTTTCGGACAGCTCTTATATGACGTTGAATACTATTTCTGCGCCACTGTATGGCTTCATTTAGTGCTCGCGTATTATATCCGCTTCCAAAGTGTTCTCAGAATCAAGCACGTGCTTAAAAATAAGTATTTTCTTGGACTTACCCTAGGTACGATAGCTTTCATATCTCTCATATCAATTGTAAATTCGATAGGCGTTTGGTTTAACGTTGACACGCATCAATTGCCATATTTCATTGCATCGTTCGTACCGAGTATCGTATTCTCCGTAACATACGAGATCTTTATTTTCTCGCGCAAAACGCATAAGCGCAAATGAATATATAACTCTCTCCTTTGCATAAATTGTAATGATTTTTGCAAAGGAGATTTTTATTGTGGAACGATTCAACACTTGCGACTTGAGAGATAAAGAAGTGATAAATTTATGTGACGGAACGCGCTTAGGATGTCCGTCTGATTTTGAATTCAATAGCTGCGACGGAAAGATCACCGCAATAATATTACCGGGGCAGGGGGGATTCTTGGGCCTTGGAAAATCGCGGGATATCGTAATACCGTGGAATAAAATTGAGTGTATAGGTGAAGATACAATACTTGTAAGACTGCCGCCCAATGAATTTTTCATGCCCGATGAGGACAGAAGGAAGAAGAAAAAAGGATTTTGGCAGCTTTAATTGTAAATAAAATGTAAATATTCTAAAAAGCGCTTGAAATGTAATATACTATATGTTATAATACATCGGTTGCGTAATTTGAGAGTTGCGCAATAAATTAAATACACACACATAGCACCTGCGGTGCGGTTTTATCGCTTGCTGTGTGGTGGAAAAAACCAAAGGAGGACATAAAAATGTCTATTATCTCAATCAAACAGCTTCTCGAAGCAGGCGTCCATTTCGGACACCACACAAGAAGATGGAATCCTAAGATGCAGGAATACATCTTCACAGAAAGAAACGGCATCTACATCATCGACCTTCAGAAAACTGTAAAGAAGTTCGATGAGGCGTACGCATTCGTACGTGACGTTGCAGCACAGGGCGGCAACATCCTTTTCGTAGGTACCAAGAAGCAGGCTGCTGACGCTATCAAGGAAGAAGCAACCCGTTGCGGAATGTACTACGTTAACGTTCGTTGGCCCGGCGGAATGATGACCAACTTCAAGACCATTAAGCGTTCTATCGGTCGTCTTAACGCTCTTGAGAAGATGCAGGAGGACGGAACCTTCGACCTTCTTCCCAAGAAGGAAGTAGCTGCAAAACAGAAGGAGATCTTCGATCTCGAGAAGAACTACGGCGGTATCAAGAACATGGATACTCTCCCCGCAGCGATCTTCATCGTTGATCCCAAGAAGGAAAGAAACGCAGTTCTTGAGGCTAAGAAGCTCGGTATTCCGGTAGTTGCTATCGTTGATACCAACTGCGATCCCGATGATGCTGATTACATCATTCCCGGTAACGATGACGCTATCCGCGCAATCAAGCTCATTTCTTCCGTTCTCGCTGACGCTGTTATCGAGGGCAAGCAGGGTGAGCAGCTCGTTGAGGCAGAGGCTACCGAAGAGGCAGCTGAGGCTGACGCTGAGTAATTAAACACTTTTAATTTTTGAAAGGAAGTAAGAAAAATGGCTAATATTACTGCAAAGGACGTTGCTAATCTTCGTGCTCAGACCGGTCTTGGTATGATGGAGTGTAAGAAGGCTCTCGTTGAGGCTGACGGCGATTTTGAGGCAGCAGTAAAGATCCTTCGTGAGAAGGGACTTGCAACCGCTGAAAAGAAGGCTGGTCGTATCGCGGCTGAGGGTCGTGTTGATATCCTTACCAAGGACGGCTACACCGCTATGGTAGAGGTAAATGCTGAAACTGACTTCGCTGCTAAGAGCGATGCATTCAAGGCTTTCGTATCCGGAGTGCTTGAAACTATTATAGCTAACAAGCCCGCTACTCTTGAGGAGCTTCTCGCAACCAACTATTGCGATACCGCAAACACTGTACAGCAGACTCTCATCGAGCAGATCGCTGTTATCAAGGAGAACCTTTCCGTTCGCCGCTTCGTGTTGGTTGAGGGTGTTACTTCTTCTTACATTCACGGCTTCGGCTCCACCGGTGTTATCGTTAAGTTTGACACCGACGTTGCTGACAAGGACGACTTTGCTGTATATGCAAAGAACATCGCGCTTCAGATCGCTGCCGGCAATCCCCCTCAGTATGTAAATATAGAGGATGTTCCCGCAGAGGCAGTTGCTGAGGAAAAGGCTGTTCTTATTGCTCAGATGAAGAACGATCCTAAGAATGCAAACAAGCCTGACGCTATTCTTGAGAAGATCGTTTCCGGTCGTCTTGGCAAGTTCTACGAGCGCGTTTGCCTCGTGGAGCAGGCTTACGTTAAGGAAGACGACATGACTGTCGGCACTTACACCAAGAACACTGCTAAGGCTCTCGGCGGTTCCATCAAGATCGTTTCCTTTGTCCTCTATGAGAAGGGCGAGGGTATCGAGAAGAAGGAAGAGAACTTCGCTGAAGAGATTGCAAAGCTCACCGGCAATAACTAATTAAAAAATTAATCGGATACATCAATCTTGATGTATCCGATTTTTGTATATAAAAAAAGCTTTTGCAGAGTGCAAAAGCTTTTTTCTTTATTAGTCTTCTTCGGTAATTTCCGTTTCCTCCGCAAGCGCCTCAGTGTCTTCTGTGTTTTCATTGACGAGCGCGGGTGCAATCATATATTTTTCGATAACGGGGAACGCCGCAAAGGTTGCAATAAAGCCTATTGCAGAAATAATATATACGAAGGGAAGCACCAAAGGAATAGAAATTCCGTAGGGCAACAGCAAAATTATAAGGAATATGTGTATTGACAAAAGAAGGGCAATTCCTATGAGTGCCACGACGTTTCTGGCAATTCCGAGAACTGAGAAAATAAGCGCGTTTTTTAGAATTTTGAGATTTTTAAGATTAAATGTCACAAGCAGATTGTATATATAAAATCTCATCATTATCCAAATTATCGCAAGTGCAAGGATCGCGATGTACATGAAGTCAAATCCAAAGGATCCCGTGAGATTGTAAAAATACATGAAATCAACCACAAGAACAGCCGTACATATAAAATCGATAAGTCCCAATAAGAACGCTTGCTTGAAGTTCTTCTTAATTCCGTATATGTAGTCCGAAAACACGAATACGGGGTCTCCACGGAAAAGACCGCGAAGAACGTATGCAGAGCCAACGTTTTGCCAGCCCCAAGTAACTGCCAAAATAATAAACATCGCAATTATTATGATATTTATTACAGGTCTAAACACGGGAAGCTCCATCTGTATGAAGGAAAGATCCAGCATAGATGCAGCTGACGGTGCGTCAACCAGCGCGTTTATTCCATAAAGAGGCGCGTATATCGCGCTTGTAGCAGTGGGCGTCTTTTCTCCAAGCAAGAAAATAAACAGAACAACAAGAAGCGGTATCACCATAAGAAGCATCAAGAGATTTAGCTGTAAAAGCTGAGTAAATTTTCTAAAAAACAGCTTAAAGAAAAATATTAGATTTGGCTTTCTGCTTTCCGTTTCATAAACGCCCTTGCCGTCCCGATTCATGTCGAACAGCTTAAATTTCTTTTTCTTATTTTCGTTTGTCCTTTTCAATTTTAAACATCCTTTTTAATTTATAAAATGTATACAAACAGACAGTAAAGTCCATTAACAGCAAGAATAAACGCCATAGCAACAACGGTTGAAACTACGATGTGCAATAGGGATCTGCTATTAATTTTCGGGCGGCTGTTAGCACCGAATCTTCGTAGCTCCAACGCCTTAAAAGCCGCAACACATGCATAAAGCAATATTCCGAAAAGTATCGATCCCTTTAATATCCAATAGAAAAGGGAATTAGCAAGTCCGATTTGCGAAATTCCCGAAAGCTTAATAATTGCTGCGGTCATTCCAAACCTGAAGCCGAGAAAAATTATGACTATATCGGAAACAACGTAATTTATAAAGGAAAAAGAGAATACAAACAACAGCGCAACACAAATAACGTCCACAAGAGCCACTTTGATAAATATATCGAGAAAGGATACGTCAACCGACGACGCGTTAAAGCTTATATAGAGCTTCGCGGTAAATCTTTGTATGGCAGACGGGCTCATCAAATTAGAAAAACACATGCCGCCAAGCACGGATGTGATCAGCATCACGGCAAACTGAAAAACAATTTTCGCTTTTTCTATGTCTGCGCTTTTTTTTCTATATTTACTGAATATCAATTTAAACCTCCGCATAGATCATTTTGATAAATGATTATGCGAAAGCACTAAAATATATTACTTGTCAGCGCCCAACTCATCAGCACGCTCTGTACAAGCAAGCATAGCATCAAGAACTATTCTGTCAATATCGGCACTCTCGAGGCAGAGAAGTGCTCTTTCTGTCGTACCGCCCTTAGAAGCGACCTTAGAAGCAAGCTGATCGGGCGTCTCTCCCGATTGCTTAAGGAGGAGTGCCGAGCCTATAAATACGTCGCATATCGCATCTACAAGGCCATCGGCAGGAAGACCTTGGGCAAGTGCCCCCTTATAGATCGCATTGATAAATTTAAATACGTATGCGGGAGAAGACGAGGTAACACCTATAATTCTGTTCATTTCCGACTCATTGATAATGAGCGTACTTCCCGTAGGCTCAAAAATGGAACAAATCAGGTCAAAATCAGGCTTTGCAACGTCCTCGTTCTTACAAATAACAGATACACCGTGACCGACAGTCATGGGAAGATTGGGAAGAACTCTTACAGTACGTGCATTTCCGAGAGAGCCCGAAACAGCATCTACCGTAATACCCGCCGCGATAGTTATATATAGCTTTTGTGAATGCGCCTCAACCTTTGAAATTTGGGCGAGCACGTCCGACATATTCTGCGGCTTTACCGAAAGCAATACACAGTCAGCATCATTTACCGCCGAAAAAACAGAATCGGCAATTTTGTAAGAGCAAGCGCCGTCGGGAAGCGACAAATACTGCTCTTTATTTTTATCAAATAAAATGATTTCCGATATATTTGTATCAGACTTTTGAATACCGGCAATTATTGCCTTCGCCATGTTTCCAACGCCGATCACAGCCAATTTACAGCTCATATTTATTACTCCAAAATAATTTATAAGTATTATAACAGAAATTTTTTAACAAACAATAAAGACTTTTCCGTTATTTTATTATTTTTTGTTATATCTTAAAATTTCAAATGCAAAAACAGCAGCAGAAGCTGAAGCAGACAAAGAGCCCATGAACTCCGTTCCGTAGTCTATACGCACTATCTTATCCGCCTTTTCAAGTACCGAGCTTGAAATGCCGCGTTTTTCACCGCCCAAGACCACCAAAAGGGGCTTTGAGAGATCCGTATCAAATAACGATTCTGAATTTCGTATTCCTGCGCAAATAACCGTATAGCCCTGATCCTTAAATATATCTACCGCGGACACGGTATCGCAAATATAGGAGGGAAGTAGCTCGGACGTTCCAGCAGAAGCGCGGGCAACCGTACCGGCAACACCTAACCAATTTCGCTCACCTAGTATTATTCCGTCAGCACCTGACGCATAGATAGAACGAAGCGCATTGCCGAAATTATAAGGGTCCTCAATGCCTTCGAGCAGATAATAAACACCGTCAGACTTGATACGATCAGCAGTAAGACGAGGTATCTCACGCTCGCTGCATACCGCTATAATGCCGCCGTGTGTGTTACCGACGGTCAAGCTGTCAATATAGTCAGAATCCTTAAATTCCACCTCAAAGCCATGCTGATGGACTTTCGCATTTAAAAAGGATATTTCACGCGCCTTGCTTTTTTTCTTGCTTATATCAACAAAAACGTTTAATATTTTTCTCGTGCTGACTCCGCTCTCGATAGATTTTATAACCGCAGAGATAGAGGGCATACCCTCAAAAATGTTGCTGTTTATAAATTTGGTTTCTTCTTTCAACATTTTAACATTTATCCTTCGTGAAATTAATAAATATCCGTTTCCGTTCATATACTGTACAGAACACATGAATGGAGATAGATATGATATGATGTATATTTCATCCGGTAAAGAACGCTGCGTGATACTAGCGTCTTATCTCGTAGAAAACAATTCAACAGTAAGAGGAGTCGCAGCTCATTTCGGCATAAGTAAAAGCACCGTACATAAAGACATAACACAAACATTGAAGCGTGTAAACAAGCCGCTTTATTATCAGGTAAAGCGCGTGCTGGGCGTAAACAAGCAGGAGCGACACATACGCGGGGGAGAAGCGACACGCAGAAAGTATCAGAATCTCAACCATATATAGTCCCTGAATACAAAATTGATCCATATCCAGCCACACATCAAATTATACAAAATACAAATTTTGTATAATTAAGGGAATGGGTAATAATAAAATTTTATACGGTTGATGCACCAAAGATTTACAAAATGTTTATTGCTTTTTCCCGGTAATGTGCTATAATAGTTGTATATTAAGACTTTTTGGAGGATTATTTACTGTTATGGCACTTAAAATGAGATTTCTTTACTATTCAAACAAAGCTAAAATGAAGACTATCGCCGAATCCGTTAAGGCGGAGTTCGACCTCGCTGCTGCAAACGCGATCGACGTTATCCCGCCTGCATACTCCTGCGAAAATGAGAGACTCGTAATTCTCGCAGTTTCCGGCAAAGGTGAGCCTACGGACGTACTACGCCGCTTCTGCCTCGAGCTTAACAAAAAGAAAGCTCAAAACGTAGCGCTGCTCATCGACGGCGACGAAAAAATAGGCGCAAAGCTCTCCGATGCCCTTAAGCAAACCGGTACAAACTTTATCGACAACGTTAAGTACATAAAGATCGGCGGACTGCCTTTCCTTGCGGGTAAGCTTACCGATGACGAAAAAGCCGATATTCTTTCTTGGGTACACAGCATCGTTGATAGCATGCAATAAATCTTCTAAAACCGCCTTCCGAGGCGGTTTTTGTTTGATTATACAAAATTAACGTTAATACTACTTAAATTGAGTGTTCACGGTTACAAGTGAGTTGATTTTGATCTCGCCGGAGTCATTGACTAGGGTTATATACTGCTTTTTAGAGCCGTCCAAAATGTCGTTTCTAAACGTACCGTTATTCTTCAATATCTTATATTCTATACAGTACATCGTGCCTTTTCCGGTGTTGTTTTCGGATTGCGCGTAAGTTATATTTACGTCATAAATTTTTTGTTTGGTAAATTTTTCCATAGGGCTGTTAGTACGGTAATATTCCGTACTGAATCTTGCATTGTACGAATCTGCGTCGCCCTCAATAATGTCGTAGATCATATCTACAAGAAACACTACGTTCGCGTCCTTGCTATATAAGTTTTCGGGTGTTATTCCCACTATTCCCTCGTTATTTTGCCCGTCATATTTGATAAATTCGCCCGAAACAAGATCGGTATACTCCTTGTCAGCATATATATCCTCGTCCCAATCAGCAGGATAGAATTCGTCCGGAGATATCGTCTGCACCTCAGCATTTTCTTCACTTGACGCTTCAAAATAATCAATGACAAATACGGTTACAAACAGCAACGCTAAAACGGCAAGGATCACGATAAGGGCAATTATAATTCTCTTTTTTGCCGAGCTGCGCAACTCGTTTTGAGCTTTTTCGTTCATTTTTCTTTCCTCGAAACAATTATATGAGTATATATTATCATATTATCAAATTTTTTTCAACAATTAATGATAATTTTTATTTAAATTTTTATTTAATAATTTAAGAAATTCATTGTAAAAACCGTTAATTTGTGGTATAATAAACTATATATTTACATACGAGGTACACACATATGAAATATTTGATACTTATACCCGACGGAATGGCAGATTATCCCGTAGCGGAGCTCGGAAATCTTACGCCTATGCAAAAGGCAAACAAGCCTATGATGGACACGCTTGCTTCCAGATCCTTGGTAGGAACGGTCTCTAACGTTCCCGAAGGAATGGTTCCCGAAAGTGATACTGCCAACATGGCGATCCTTTCTTTTGATCCCAAGGTTTATTCCAAGGGACGCTCGCCTCTTGAAGCAGTTAGCATGGGCATCGACATGAAGCCCGACGAGACTGCGTACAGATGTAACGTCGTTACGTTAACTGAGGACGAGGAAAATTACGAGGACAGAATAATTCTCGACCATAGCGCCGATGAAATTTCTACCGCTGAGGCAGATCTGCTTATCAAGACTCTTGAAAAGGAGCTTGGCAACGATCTTCGCAAGTTCTATACCGGTGTCAGCTACCGTCACTGCCTCATTTGGAAAAACAGCGACGACAGATACAATTTTATGCGCCCTCACGATATTCTTGGAAAGCGCATAGGCGAATATTTGCCGCGCGCCCAAGATGGAGGTGCGGAATTCCTTGAGCTTATGAAAAAATCGTATGATATTCTCAAGGATCACCCTGTAAATCAGGCAAGAAAAGAAAGAGGCTTAAAGCCTGCTAACTCCGCTTGGCTTTGGAGTCCCGGAAAGAAGCCCCAGCTTCCCTCTTTTAAGGAGAAATGGGGAATGGATGCTGCAGTTATTTCCGCAGTTGACCTTATCAAGGGCATCGGACTTTGTGCTGAAATGAATTCAATTGACGTCGAGGGTGCTACGGGTAACGTGCATACGAACTACGACGGCAAGGCGGCGGCAACTATTGATGCCTTCAAGAATGGCGCAGAGCTTGTTTACGTTCACGTTGAAGGTCCCGATGAGTGCGGACACCGCGCTGAAATTGAAAACAAGGTAAAGTCCATCGAGCTTATAGATCAGAAGATTCTCTCCCCTGTTTATAAATATCTTTGCGATTCGGGCGAGGACTTCAAGATAATGGTGCTTCCCGACCACCCCACTCCTATCTGCAAGAGAACTCATACCATGGACCCTGTTCCATTCTTTATCTACTCCTCAAAGGGCGATATTGATGGCTGTGATACCTTTAACGAATTCACTGCAAAGGATAAGGGATATTACGTAGAAAACGGATATACTCTCATGGAGCTGCTTACAAAAAACTGATTTAAGCGAGGTAACGTTCATGAATGAGCAAAACAAGAAAGGAAAACTGCTTTCAGGCTTTATCGATTACGTAGAGCTGTTTGTTATTGCAATTTGTATCGTACTTATACTTTTTTCAATGGTATTCCGTACCTGCACAGTTGACGGTGATTCTATGAAAAACACCTTGACTAACGGTGAGGTCATCATAGTTTCAGATGCCTTTTATACGCCGAAGCGTGGTGATATTGTAGTTTTTCATATGACCGATGATTCGGGAAATCCGAACAACAACAAGCCTCTTGTAAAAAGAGTTATCGGCGTGAGCGGTGATACGGTAGAAATAGATTATCAGGGAAATCAGCAAATGACCGTAACCGTTACAGACAATGACGGAAATGTTACAGAACTTGTTGAAGAATACGTATACCTCGATCCGCAAAGAAACGCTATTATCGGCAACAGCAACGGAATTTTCAAAGTTCCGGAAGGACAGGTATTCGTTCTCGGAGATAATCGTAACAACTCAAAGGACAGCCGCATGATCGGTTGCATTGACGAAAGAAGCATTCTCGGCAAGGCAATCGTGCGCGTTTCTCCCATATCAAATTTTGGCTTTATAGGCTGATTTAAATAAAAAAACAAGGAGGTTGTGTGATGCCGTCACAATTTATTCAATGGTTCCCGGGTCACATGGCTAAAACAAGGCGTCTGATAACCGAAAACCTGAAAAACGCAGACGCCGTAATAGAAATACTCGACGCAAGAATACCGTATAGCTCACGAAATCCCGAAATTGCACGTATATGCGGAAGCAAGCCTTCGCTGCTCTTGCTCAACAAGTCTTCCCTTGCAGACCCCAAGGTTACGGCTTATTGGTCGGAAAAGTATACCAACGAGCATACTGCCTGCATCGAGACGGACTGTATTAGTGGCTACGGAATATCAAAAATCGCCCCTGCCCTCAAGGAGCTATGCAAGGACAAGCTTGAGCGATACGAAAGCAAGGGCATGCACGGCAGACCCATAAAGGCAATGGTTGTAGGTATTCCTAACGTAGGAAAATCCTCGCTTATAAATAAGCTTTGCGGAAGCAAAAAAGCCAAGGTAGAAAACCGTCCCGGTGTAACGCTTGATAAACAATGGGTTACTACAAGCATAGGTATTCAGCTTCTTGACATGCCCGGTGTGCTTTGGCCGAAATTTGACGAGCGCAGAGTCGGAGAAAACCTCGCAATTACCGGCGCAATCAAGGATGACGTTCTTGACATCGAGGAGATTGCAAGCGTTCTTTGCGGCAGGCTTCGCGACTCATATCCCGAACTGCTCATGCAAAGGTATAAGCTTGAAGCGATCCCATCTAAGAACGAGATCAACGATTACGAGCTTTTATCTATGATCGGCAGAAAACGTGGCTTCTTGATTTCGGGCGGTGAGATAAATACAGAGCGTACCGCTAATATGCTTATTGACGAGTTTAGAGCCGCAAAGATCGGCAAAATATCATTGGACGTCTGTGAGGAGTAGTCGCATGCTTGAATATACGCTTGAACGTCAATTAAAAGACCAAGGTTTTAAATATGTCTGCGGCGTAGACGAGGCAGGCAGAGGTCCATTGTGCGGTCCCGTGGTTGCTGCGGCAGTTATACTTCCCACAGATCTCCAGATAGAAGGACTTAACGACTCCAAAAAGCTTACCGAGAAGCGCCGAGAAAAGCTTTTTGATATAATTTGTGAAAAAGCAATCGCCTATTCTATCACTTACGGTACAGTTGAGCAGATTAATCAAACCAATATACTTGCGGCGACACTTGACGCTATGCACCGTGCGGTGGATTCTATTTCGGTATATGCCGAGCACGCGTTAATTGACGGAAATATCGCAAAAGGCTTTTCCATACCCGCAACGGCAGTAGTGCACGGAGATGCAATATCGCCGTCTATTGCTGCAGCATCTATTCTTGCCAAAGTAACACGTGACAGACTTTGCATTGAGCTTGATGCCGAATATCCTATGTATGGAATTGCAAGGCATAAGGGATACGGTACCAAGGAACACATGGAAGCTCTCCGAAAATACGGACCTGCGCCGATACATAGAACTAAATTTATAAGGTTTCTTGACGAGGGAAATCAATGAGTACAATTGAAATTGGAAAATTTGGAGAGGACTCTGCCACATCATATCTGAAAAAGAACGGATATCGAATAGTTGACAGAAACGTACACGTTTCTCACAACGAGATAGATATAATAGCAAGAGATAAAACTTATTTGGTATTTGTCGAGGTAAAAACACGAAGCACAGACAACTCGCTATATTCCGATTATGGAACACCTGCGTCTGCGGTTACAAGGTCAAAACAGCTACGAACTCTTGAAGCGGCAAGAAAATATCTTGCAACCACAAAATATTCAAGGCTACAGCCTCGCTTTGACGTGCTTGAGATTTACATTGACAAAAACGAACGTAAGGTTATCAAAATAAACCACATAACCAATGCATTCGGCGCATAAATAGCCGAAAGTTACATAAATAAACCGATAAATTGAAAGGAATATTCAAATGAAGTATTTTAGCACCAGAGATGCGGAAAAGAAAAGCTTTGATTCCGCGGTAGTAATCAAAAAAGGACTTGCAAGCGACGGCGGACTTTTTGTACCCGACTCTCTTCCCTCGCTTACACGTGAGGATATTGAGAAGCTTTGCGGCTTGTCTTATCCTGAAAGAGCAGCTACTGTTCTTTCGAAGTACCTTACCGATTATACATACGATGAGCTGCTTGCAGACTGTGAAAAGGCTTATTGTGAGTCTTCTTTTCCCGGCGGTGCAGCGCCTCTCCGAAAAGTAACGGATACGCTTTATTCGCTTGAGCTTTGGCACGGACCTACCGCCGCGTTTAAGGACATGGCACTTCAGATAATGCCTCGTCTTCTTTCACGCGCTCTTACAAAGACGGGAGAAAAGAATACAGCACTAATTCTCGTTGCAACCTCCGGAGACACCGGTAAAGCTGCACTCGAAGGCTACAAGGACGTCGATGGCGTAAAAATCATGGTATTCTATCCTATTTCAGGTGTAAGTAAGGTACAAAAGCTTCAAATGGTTACACAGACGGGTAACAACGTTAACGTTTGTGCTATTGAGGGGAATTTTGACGACGCTCAAAGCGGTGTTAAGAAGATATTCTCCGATGAAGATGCAAAAAAGATACTTCTTGAAAATTCCTATATTCTTTCAAGTGCTAATTCCATAAACTGGGGACGACTTGCTCCGCAGATCGTTTACTATGTTTCCGCATACTGCGATATGCTCAACAGCGGCGAAGTTACTTATGGCGAGACGGTTAACGTTTGTGTGCCTACTGGAAACTTCGGAAATATTTTTGCCGCATATCTTGCAAAGCTCATGGGACTTCCTATCGGAAAGCTTATTTGTGCTTCAAACGACAATAACGTTTTAACCGAGTTCTTGTCAAGTGGAACATACAACAGAAACCGCACGTTCCACACAACTATATCTCCTTCGATGGACATACTTATATCCAGCAACCTTGAGAGACTTCTCTATTTCACTGCAGGTTCCGAAAAAACCGCTACATATATGAAGCAGCTATCCGAAAACGGAGCATATACTGTAAGCGAAGAAATTATGAGCGTAATTTCGGAAAACTTTGACGGATATTTCGCAGATGAAACGAGTACAAGAAAGACACTCAAGCATTTCTATGACGATTACGGTTATCTTGCAGACACACACACCTCTGTTGCTCTTGATTGTGCTGAACAGTATATTTCCAAAACGGGCGATACAAGAAAAATGATCGTTGCTTCAACCGCTAGCCCATATAAGTTTGCAGCTGACGTATACGAAGCAATAGCTCATAAGAAAGCCTCTGCTGATACGGGCGCGTTGGATGATCTTTCCGCTCTTACAAACACTGAAATAACCTATCCTCTTAAAGGACTTGCAGAAAGAAAAGTAAACTTTGATACTGTTATTCCCAGCGAGGATATGCTCAAGGAAGTTTACAAATTTATGTAAAAGTAGGAGGGGTTGTCGCATTTTGCGACAGCCCCCACCGTATGAGATTTATTTTCTTTCCTTAAAAGTGTCGCAAGCAGCTTCAGTACCGCTGTTTCCAACTGCGATTTGATTTGCAGTACAGTGAGTATCGCAATCGTGATATACGCAGTTCTTTACCTCACACTTGATTCCTTTAATGTGGTCCTTGGTTATATCACAAGCACCCTTACTTGAGCATTTTTCATTTTTATACATTCTTTCAAAACCTCCTTGATAAGAATACTATTATTGTTATCAAAAACATTATTTTTATACATGAGGTGACGATATGTCAGTTTATGTTATTGCCGACCTCCATCTGGCTACTGCCGACTCACAAAAATCCATGGAGGTTTTTGGCAAAAGATGGAAAAATTATATTCAAAGAATACGCGACAATTGGCAACGAGTGATAACCGACAGCGATACTGTTATCATACCAGGTGATATTTCATGGGGACTTGCTACGTCAGATGCTCTTGATGATCTTTTATGGCTTGAATCTCTTTCGGGCACGAAGGTAATAATGAAGGGGAACCATGATTTTTGGTGGTCGACCGTTTCCAAGCTTAACAGCTTTTTTGAGCAAAACAATATCAAAACTATAAAGATATTGAACAATAATGCTTTGGAGATTGAAAACTATATAATAGCAGGCTCACGCGGTTGGTTTACCGATAAATCAATGCAAAACACGGAAGAAGACGTTGATTATGATAAGATAGTAAACCGCGAATCAATAAGACTAAAGATGTCACTTGACGAAGCAATTAAGCTTCGCGGTGAAACCGACAGAGAGATAGTAGTATTTTTACACTTCCCTCCTGTTTGGGGAGAATTTGTGTGTAGACCAATAATTAACTTATTGAAAGAATATAATATTAAAAGATGTTATTTCGGACATATACACAGTGTTTATTCATATCCCGAGACGTTTGAGTTTGAAAACGTAAAATTTCATATAATTTCCGCAGATTTTCTCGATTTTCTTCCAAGAATTGTGTGATTTTTCGGAAAATCTATTGACAAATCGCAGTAAAAAAAGTACAATATATAATGTATGCAAAAATTTATTATACAACCGGAGGTTTAAACCAAATGAGTTTAACAAAATCTGAATTGATCGAAAAGAACAAATATGAATTGCAGTTCTCGGTAGATAAAGCAACCTTTGACGCAGCTGTTGATAAGGTTTACCGCAAGCAGGTAAAGTCCATTACCGTTCCCGGATTTAGAAAAGGCAAGGCTCCTAAGTCCATTATCGAAAAAATGTACGGTAAGGGTGTTTTCTATGAGGATGCTATCAACGACCTCATTCCCGCAGCCTATACCGATGCTCTCGCTGAGTCGAAGCTCGACGTTGTAAGCCAGCCCGAGTTTGACGTTGTTTCCATCGACGACAACGGTCTTGTGCTTTCCGCTAAGGTTTACGTAAAGCCTGACGTTGAGATCAAGGACTACGTTGGCATCGAGGTTGAAAAGGAAGTCGTTGCAGTTACTGACGAGGACGTAAACAAGGAAATAGAGATCGTTCGCGAGAGAAACTCCAGAGAGATCGAGGTTACCGACCGTGCCGCTGAAATGGGCGACACCGCTGTTATCGATTTCGAGGGCTTCTGCGACGGAGTTGCTTTCGAGGGCGGAAAAGGAACTGACTACGCTCTTAAGCTCGGCTCCGGTTCTTTCATTCCCGGCTTTGAGGAGCAGGTTGCAGGAAAGAATATAGACGAGGAGTTTGACGTTAACGTTACCTTCCCCACCGAGTATCACGCAGCTGATCTCGCAGGCAAGGAAGCAGTATTCAAGGTAAAGATCCATTCTATTACCAAGGTTGAGCTTCCCGAGCTCGATGATGATTTTGCAAAAGACGTTTCCGAATTTGATACCTTTGATGAATATAAAGCAGATTTGAAGGCTAAAATTGAAAAGAGACACGAGACCTCTGCTGACAACGCAGTTGAGGAGAAGCTCGTTGAGGCTCTTATCGAGAAGCTCGAGGCAGATATTCCCGAGGCAATGTTCGTTGCAGAGACCGAGAACTTCGTTCGCGACTACGACAACAGACTCCGTTCTCAGGGACTTGATCTCAATACTTATTTCAAGTATACCGGTCTTACTCTCGATACCCTTCGCACCCAGATGCGTCCTCAGGCAGAGCGTCAGGTAAAGGCAAGACTTGCTCTTGAAAAGATCGCAGCTCTTGAAAACCTCGAGGCTACAGAGGAGGACATCAACGGCGAGTACGAGACCATTGCTAACGCTTACGGTGTTGAACTTGAGCAGGTTAAAGCAAGCATTGATTCCGAAGCAATTGCCGCTGATATGAAGGTCAAGAAGGCAATGGACCTTGTTAAGGAAAAGGCGGTTATCAAAACCAAGTAATTTATTTGCATTATAGCAAGGAGGCAGTTATGTTTAACATGGATAACAATATGTATAGCGCTCTCGTACCTATGGTTGTAGAGCAGACCGGCAAGGGTGAACGCTCATTTGACATATTTTCGCGTTTGCTCAACGACAGAATTATTTTTCTGTCCGATGAGGTAAACGATACGACTGCCTCTCTTGTTGTTGCACAGCTTCTGTTTTTGGAAGCGCAGGATCCCGACAAGGATATAAGCTTTTATATCAACAGCCCCGGTGGCTCCGTTACCGCAGGTATGGCTATTTACGATACCATGAATTACGTTAAGTGCGACGTTTCCACTATCTGTATAGGTATGGCGGCGAGTATGGGAGCGTTTCTCCTCAGCGCAGGCGCTAAGGGCAAAAGAATTGCGCTTCCCAATAGCGAGATCATGATACATCAGCCTCTCGGCGGCGCAAGAGGTCAGGCTACCGATATAAAGATCCAAGCAGACCTTATTCTCCGCACAAGAGATAATCTTAACAGAATTCTCGCCGAGAACACGGGCAAGTCTATTGAAGAAATTGCACGTGACACCGAGCGTGATAACTTTATGACTGCAAAGCAGGCTCTTGAATACGGACTTATTGATAAGATCTTTGAAAGAAGAGCTTAAAACTCCCCTTGAAAGGATATTCAAATGGCTTCAAATAATTCAAATAGCGGCGGTAGCGGCTCGAATTTGAGATACTGCTCATTTTGCGGCAGACGCGAAAATCAGGTAAATTTCTTAATCCCCTCCCCTACCGGCGTATATATTTGCGATTTCTGCGTAGACGAGTGCCAGGAGCTGATATATGAAAATTCAGTTGCCGTAAGCTCTGTCGGCGACGAGCTTTCCTTTGAAACTCTTCCCAAGCCCGCAAAGATCAAGAGCATGCTTGACGATTACGTTATCGGGCAGGACGAGGCAAAGAAGGTATTATCCGTTGCTGTATATAACCACTATAAACGAATCCTCTACAACAAGGAAAGAACGGATGCGCAAGGCAAGGCTTCAAAGGCTGAAGCTAATGAAAACGACATCGAGCTTCAAAAGAGCAACGTGCTGCTGATAGGTAACACGGGTGTCGGAAAGACTTATCTCGCGCAAACGCTCGCGAAATCCCTCAAGGTTCCCTTTGCTATTGCCGATGCCACGACTCTTACAGAGGCGGGATATGTCGGCGAGGACGTTGAGAATATTCTGCTCCGCTTGATTCAGGCGGCAGATTATGATATCGAGCGTGCTGAAAAAGGTATTATTTATATCGACGAGATAGATAAGATTGCTAGAAAAAGCGAAAACCGCTCTATCACTCGCGACGTTTCGGGCGAGGGCGTCCAGCAGGCGCTCTTGAAGATTCTTGAAGGTACTGTTGCAAACGTTCCCCCGCAGGGCGGACGCAAGCACCCCAATCAAGAATTTATACAGATAAACACTAAGAACATTCTGTTTATCTGCGGCGGTGCTTTTGAGGGACTTGATAAGGTCATTGAAAAGCGTCAAGGAAACCAGACTATTGGCTTTTCAAGTGAAATAAAGAAAAAAGCCGAGCGTCAAAGCAACGGCATTTATAAGGGCGTTGTTCCCCATGATATTGTTAAGTTCGGTCTTATCCCCGAGCTTGTCGGAAGAATACCCGTTATCGTTCCGCTTGACGACCTTGATAAGGATGCGCTCGTTCGCATTTTAAAGGAGCCTAAAAACTCTATCGTAAAGCAGTATATCAAGCTTATCGAGATGGACGGCGTTGAGCTTAAATTTGACGACGAGGCGCTTGAAGCAGTTGCAAAGCTTGCTATTGAGCGAAATACCGGCGCTCGCGGACTCCGTTCCATTATGGAAAACCTTATGATGTCCGTCATGTACGATATTCCGTCAAGAGATAACGTGGCAAGCGTAATAATCGGCGCAGACTGTGTCAACGGACTTGCCGCTCCTCAATTGGTCGAAAAAGAGCTTGTCAGCTTGGATAATCCTATTGCAGGCAGTCTTGAATAATAAAAAATCACTCTGTAAAAAACAGAGTGATTTTTTTATTGATCAATAAAACGTCGCAACTACTTGCTTGGGGGGAACGGCGAATTCGGTTGATTCAACGTACAATACGGGGCCGTGCGAGCGGTAAAGCTTGTGCTTTTCAATTTTTACAGTTCCCTTTACCGTAACCCAATCCTCATTCTTAAGAGCGATATTCTTTGAAAAGATGCTGATAAGTCCGCCGTACTGAATATCGTCAACACAGCACGTCATAATAGGTCTGCCAAGCACGCGAGAGTTCGCTCCAAGGCGCTCGTCCTCGGCAACCAACGCTTTAAACTTAACGGTCTTTCCGTTATAGTCTGCCATGTTCTCGGAAACGTCTCTGTACCAAATAGCATAATCCTCGTCGGCAATTTCAATCACGTCGGCGTTTATATCGAACGGCAACGGATCTTCAAGCTCGTCGTACTCTACATGTCCGTCGGGATAATCGTAAACTATTGCGGCGCGCCTTGTAATTCCTCGAATTATCTTATGAATCTCTGCCTTGTCGACGTCAGAGGGCGTACGGTTAAGCACGACCATTTCCGCGTCGCGCACCTTATCGACCGTAAGCTGACGCATATTGTTATTATAGTTTATAAAGGTGTTCGCATCCGCAAACATCATATTCTGATAAATAGCCCAGCTTGACGGGAAGCTATCATATAGCGTCTGCATTTCCCACATTCCGTTATACTCTATGATAACTCTGTCAATCTTGCGGTTTTTAATAAGTGTTTCAAGGTTTTCGCGAGTAAGCTCCGTTTTATCCTCAATGTTGTGAATAAACACGTTTTTACCCCAAAATTGCGAGGAATCAAGCTCGACCTCGCCCTCCTCGCACATAATTACGAGGGTCTTCTCACCGCTATTGAACTTTTCGTCGTTCAGAGATTCCTGAATTATTGAGGTCTTACCGCCCTCAAGAAATCCCGTAAAAATATAAACAGGTGTCTTCATTCCCTACTCCAATCACGCTCCGAAAAGCTCGGCAATAGCCGCCTCGTTTATCTTCGATCCGATAACGCATATTTTTCCGATAGTTGACGCGCTTCCATTTCTTACGTCCTTTTCCTCGGGAACGTAATCAAAATGGATCCACTTGCCGTCCGTACCCTCGACGATACCCTTTGCGCGAAGAATGAAGCCGTACTTTTCGGTGTTTTCAAGCGCGGAAAGTATATCCTCAATTTGCTCTGCAGAATATTTTACAACCGTTTCCCTCCCCCAGCTTGTGAATACGTCGTCCGCGTGGTGGTGATGGTGGTGATGCTCGTGATGGTGCTCGTGGCAATCGCAGTGCTCGTCATGCTCGTGGTGGTGATGCTCGTGATGGTGCTCGTGGCAATCGCAGTGCTCGTCATGATCGTGGTGATGGTGTTCATGATGGTGGTGCTCATGACAACCACAGTGCTCGTCGTGCTCATGGTGATGATGCTCATGCTCACAATGCTCACCGTGCTCGTGGTGATGCTTATGCTCATGGTGATGTCCGCACACGGGGCATTCTTCTTCCTCTATAAGCTCGTTTAACAGATCATTAAGCGTTTTTCTTTTCTCAAAAGCAGTTATTATAGAATCAATATCGAGCTTATCAATAGGTGTCGTAATGATCTCTGCAGTAGCGTTATGCGCTCTTACAAGCGCGACCGCCTCTGCAATTTTTACGTCAGTCGCTTTGTCGGTATGACTGAAATAGATACAGCCTGCATGCTCGATCTGATCGTTAAAGAACTCGCCGAAGTTCTTCATATACATCTTGCATTTATTAACGTCAACGACAACGACTGCGCTGTTTATTACTGCGCCCTCAATATCCGCTTCAAAAACAGCCTTGGTGACGTCGCTGAGCTTTCCGACTCCCGAGGGCTCTATAAGAATTCTGTCGGGGTTATAGGCTGCTACGACCTCATGGAGCGCCTTACTGAAATCACCAACGAGTGAGCAACAAATGCAGCCCGAATTCATTTCGGTGATCTCAACGCCCGCTTCCTGAAGAAAGCCGCTGTCAATTCCGATCTCGCCAAATTCGTTTTCAATGAGAACAAGCTTTTCTCCCTTATACGCGTCGCTTATCAAGCGGTTGATAAGGGTGGTTTTTCCCGCTCCCAAAAAGCCCGAAACTATATCTATTTTCGTCATTTCAAGTACCTCTTTTCGGTATTTTTCATATTATAAAAGTAAGCAACAAAGGTTGCCGCATTCGCCGCAACCTTTGTAAAGTTTTTAATTACGCTTTGTTTACAGAGCCGAAGAGCTCCATCTTTTCCTTAACGGTAGCCTTGATAGCCTCAAAGCCGGGTGCGAGAATCTTTCTGGGGTCAAATCCCTTACCGGAAAGATCTTTGCCTGCCTCGATGTACGCTCTGGTAGCGGCAGCAAAGGAAAGCTGGCACTCGGTGTTAACGTTGATCTTAGCAACGCCCAAGGAAATTGCTTTCTTAATCATATCCTCGGGAATACCCGTACCGCCGTGAAGAACGAGGGGCATGTCGCCCGTCTTCTGCTGAACTGCGTCAAGAGTCTCGAAGGAAAGTCCCTGCCAGTTTGCGGGATACTTGCCGTGAATATTTCCAATGCCGGCTGCAAGCATGGTAACGCCGAGATCTGCGATCATCTTGCACTCGTCGGGATCTGCGCACTCACCCGTGCCGACAACTCCGTCCTCTTCACCGCCGATAGCGCCAACCTCTGCTTCAAGTGAAAGTCCCTTTTCGTTACATACCTTTACAAGCTCCGTAGTCTTTGCAACGTTCTCATCGATAGGATAGTGAGAACCGTCGAACATTACGGAAGAAAACCCTGCCTCAATGCACTTGTAGCAAGCGTCATAAGAGCCGTGGTCGAGGTGAAGAGCAACGGGAACGGTAATTCCGAGCTCCTCTATCATTCCGTTGACCATTCCAACGACAGTCTTGTAACCTGCCATGTACTTTCCTGCGCCCTCGGAAACGCCGAGAATTACGGGAGAGTTCATTTCCTGCGCGGTAAGAAGGATAGCCTTCGTCCACTCGAGGTTATTGATATTGAACTGTCCTACGGCATATTTGCCTGCCTTTGCCTTTTGAAGCATGTCTTTTGCTGAAACCAACATATTGTGTCTCCTTTAAAATATTATTACTGATTTATTATACACCATAAGACAACAAAAATCAAGATATTAAGCAAATTTTTTATCTGTAAAATATAAAAATTAACAAATAGTTTGTAGAAAAAACACAGCGCAGATGTTATACTATATCTGGGTTATTATTTCCCAATTTTCGGTCTTATATAAGTCCGTCAAATTTTTGCTTTTATAGTTTGGAGGTTACCGTGGCTGACAACATTCAATATAACGATTCTGGAAAAATGCAAAAGACTCTGCTTGAGATTTATGAGGCTCTGTGTGAGCGTGGCTATGATCCCACAAAGCAGATCGCGGGATATATACTTTCAGAGGATCCTGTTTATATAACGGACTGGAAAAATGCTCGCGGCAAAATATCCCACATTAACAGAGACGACCTGCTGAACGTTCTCATTAACAGCTATTTGGGTATTGAAAGCAAATAAAAACGTAAGGAGAGAAAAAATGAAATTTAACCGAATTAAATTTTTTTCTTTTCTCGTTATCCTTTCGACTCTTTTTTGTGTTTTTTCCGTATTTGCTCTTGCCGAGCCCGCAGATTCATTGAATATTGATGCAAGTCTCGCAGATGCAGTTTATCTATATAATTTAAATACAAGCAAGGCAGTTTACAGCAAAGAATCAACCAAAAAGATTTTTCCCGGCAGTACCGTAAAAATGATGATGGGCCTCGTTGCTTGCGAAATGCTTACGAACAGACTTGACGAGGTTATAGTAATACGTGACGAAATGCTTGAGGGTAACACCGGCGCTAATGTTAAATTAAAATCGGGAATGTCTGTCACCGTCGAAAACTTGCTGTGCGGAGTTTTGTGCGGTGGAGGCAACGATGCCTCTCTTGTATTGGCTTACGTGTGTGCAGGAAGCGTAGATGGCTTTGTTGACACTATGAATAAAAAGGCGCAGGCTCTCGGCATGAGAAATACACTTTACACTAACCCGACAGGGCTTGATGACGAGAATATGTACTCAACTGTTAGCGATACGGTCGTCTTAGCAAGGCATGCTGCTCAAAACAAGCTTTACGTTGACATAAGCTCAAAAGCGAATTACGAATTTACGCCTCTCGGCGAAAGTGACTCTATCAAAATATACAACAGAAATTCTATGATCAGCAATTTTTACGCGTACGGATATACCAATCCCAATGCACAAGGCTTAATTGCGGGAAACACGGATCTTGGCGGTTACTGTGTCGTTACCTTGGTTGAAAAGCGCGGAACGCAATATATATGCGCCGTGATGGGCGCGGAGCGAGACGAGGATACCATTTATGCTTATAAAATTGCAAACGACTTAATTTCTTATGCGCTTAATGACTTGATCTATACTAAGATAGCAGAAGCAGGAAGCTATGTATGTGATTCCCCCGTGCGTTTCGTTACCCCCGGAACCGACACCGACTTGTCGACCGTTCGCTGTATAATAAAAGACGACGTTTACGCTCTTACAGATTCAGACTTTTCCGATAACGAAAAGTTGCAATACCGATATTATTTACACAGCGACGCGCTCGATGCCCCCGTAAGTGCAGGCGTAATCGTTGGCGGCGTCGATATTCTATACGACGGAGAATACGTTGGAAGTGCTATGCTCGTAGCCGAATCCGATGTAGAAGCCAACGGCATGCTTATATTCTTGAAAAGCATGAAATCTTTATTTACTTCTCTATCATTCTGGTGCTCGGTAATTTCTTTTTCGGCAATGCTTACCGTATATCTATATCTTTCCAACGTGCGAAACCGCAGAAAAATTGAGAGAAAGCTTTCGCGCCGTCGAAGATGATCCAAAAAATATCCCCTGCCGTAACAAGTACAAGCAGGGGAAATGATTTTACTTTTCTTCTGTTTTTTTGAATTTTTTTGATATGAAAGCAAAGAAACGGAAATTTTTATGTCCAAGGAAATATCCAAGCCAAGAGGCTACAAGTGAGGGAATTATAATTATAAAATATATCCACCAAAAGCGAGAAAGCTGAGTGCTTCCTATTGAGATGCTGGATATGACTCCACGGTACATTCCCTGAATAAAGAGAGACGCCGTTTGTGCAATTCCCGCGGTGTTCCCCGCCCATGCATGAGCCGACATAAACGGATATGCGATCGTGTATGCTATTGCTATGATGTAGTTAGGTATATTAGCTACCAAAGCAAGAATGAGTCCTGTATGAGGCTTGTACGGCTTCTTTCCTACATCAACCGCAATCTTATCCTTTGCGCCAAGATCCCATGTCATAGTGTATATGAGGAACAGGTAAAACAGAATAGATGCACAGCTTACCACTATGGTCAACACACTGCTCGAGCCGTTGATCTCCGCCGCCGACGTCGCGGCAAAAAGCACAAATCCAAAGATCGATATGGCTATCTGATTCACAAACATTTTGACTATGTTATAGGAGTGCTTGCTAAAGAAATCTTTCACTGTATACCTCCGAAAATTGTGATAAAACATTATCGCTTACAAGTAATTATATACAATTTCCGTTCTTTTTTCAAGGACGTATTTCAAAAATTTACACTTTATCAATTAAATTCTCACTTATACAACACAAAGGAGAAAAAATGGCATATAACGTTTCGCTTGATACTCTTCCCTCGCTCGTGCGAGAGTTTGCCTCATACAAATCGGTAATTCAAAACGCATCCGAAAAAACCATTTCGGAATATCTTTTAGATCTACGTACATTTTTCAGATTTTTAGTGGCGAGAGATAAAAAGATTTCTCCAAACTCCGATGAATTTGAAAAAATAGACATTCGACATATTGATCTTAATTACATAAAAAACATTACAACGGAAGATATATACGAATTTCTTATGTACGCCGACAATGTGCGAGGAAACATGGCGGCGGCAAAATCACGCAAGCTTTCTTCAATAAAGGGATTTTTCAAATATCTTACCACAAAGAGAATGATGCTTGAGGACAACCCCGCAATAAATATCGAGGCGCCGAAGAAAAAGCAAGCACTCCCTAAATTTCTTTCTCTTGAAGAAAGCCTTGAGCTTTTGAATGCGGTAAAGAACGACAAGGAGTCAAAGAGCACCGTCAGAGATTACGCAATAATCACGCTGTTTTTAAACTGCGGCATGCGTGTATCGGAATTAGTTGGTATAAACATTGAGGATGTAGATGCCAAATTTCGCTCACTGACCGTAACGGGAAAAGGAAACAAACAGCGTATTGTTTACCTCAACGAGGCTTGCAGAATAGCGCTTGCAGAATACGTCGAGGAGCGATTGAGCGAGAGCCACAAGTCGTGCATGAGCAACGCGCTCTTTCTTAGCAGCCGTGAGCAACGCATAAGTGTAAAAACCGTTCAATGGATGGTTTATAAATATCTTGATATGGCAGGACTTGAATCAAAGCACTACTCCGTTCACAAGCTTCGCCACACTGCGGCAACGCTTATGTATCAAACGGGTAACGTTGACGTTCGCGTCCTTAAAGACATACTCGGTCACGAGCAGTTGAACACAACGCAAATTTATACTCACGTAAGTAACCGAAGTATGGAGGAAGCGATGGCTAATAATCCGCTGTCATCTCAAGGAGGAGTTGACGATAAATAATTTTTCAAAAAAAGCAAAAGCCACCGAAAATGTGGCTTTTGCTTTTTTCTGCTTTAAAGTATTATACAAATAAGTCCATTGCTTCCCTCGTTTATAATACGTTCAAGCGTTTCGGAAAGCTTGGTTCTGGACTCCTCGGACATATGCTCAAGCTTGGTATGTAAGCCATCGTTTACAAGCTCGTAAAGGCTCTTTCCAAACATATTGGATTCCCAGATCTTGGCGGGATCTGCTTCTAATTCTCTTTGCAAGTGCTTGACAAGCTCCTCGGACTGCTGTTCAGTACCTACTATCGGATTGATCTCAGTTTCGATATTTGCCCTTATCATGTGAATGGATTGAGCTGAGGCGCAAAGCTTAACTCCGTATCCACCCGATTGCTTGACGATTTTAGGATCTTCAAGGCGGAGATCATCAATAGAAGGCATTACTATACCGTAGCCCTTTTCTTCCGCCAATTCCAATGCCTCGGCAACACGCTCATACTGCTTCTTTGCAGCAGCAAGGTCTTTAAGCAGCGCGATTAACGTCTCCTCGCTATCTATTTCAAACCCTGTCAGTTCGCTGATAACGTCATAATACAAGGATTGGTCAAGCTCTACGCGGATTGATGCCTTGCCGTTTCCGAGATTTATTTCGTCAAGTGAATACGATTTAATATATTCATTTTCGCTAAGCATGCTCACAGCGGCCTTTATATCTCCTGCCTTGTGGATCTTCTCGGCGCATGCACGTGCGCTTGAATATATTGAGGATTTAATTTCATGCGTTGAGTCAATTGCGCTCATCCAGCTCGGCAGCTTTATTTTAATCTCCGACACAGGAAACTCATGCAGCACAAGATCCAAAATATTCTTTATATCTTCAAAGTCAAGATCAATACAGCTCACAAGCGCTACGGGAACCTTGTATTTTGCTTCTAATTCATACGCAAGCGCAATTGCCTTTTCAGAGGTTGGCTGCGCTGAGTTCAATATCATTGCAAACGGCTTTCCTATAGCCTTAAGCTCATTAACAACACGCTCCTCTGCGTCGACGTAGCTTTCTCTTGAGATCTCTCCTATCGTTCCGTCCGAGGTAATAAGCATACCAATGGTCGAATGCTCCTTTATTACCTTCTCCGTTCCCATCTCTGCCGCCTCGACAAATGGCATAGGTGCCTCCTGCCATGGAGTATGTACCATTCTTGGCTGACCGTTTTCGATAGTTCCAAGTGCCTCGTTTACGATATAACCAACGCAATCTATCATCTTAACGCGCAAAGATGCACAATCATCAAGCTTGATAGTAACCGCCTCGTCAGGCACAAACTTCGGTTCGGTCGTCATAACCGTTTTACCTGCCGCAGACTGCGGCATTTCGTCTCTCGCTCGGTCGCGGGAATATCCGTCATCGATATTCGGAAGGACAAGCGCCTCCATAAATCTTTTGATAAAGGTGGATTTACCCGTGCGCACGGGGCCTACGACTCCGATATAAATATCACCGCCCGTCCTTTCGGCAATATCCCGATAAATTGAGTGTTCACCCATAAACAATATCCTCCCAATTGATTTAGCAATTTATTTTTCTGCTAAATTATATGGGAGGATATTTCACATTATGAAAGCTTTTTATTTAATTGTTTTTCCTTTGAGATAGGATCGCGCATATCTCATCTATTGCCGTTTTTGGAAGCATACCGTCAAGTGAGTCGTTGTTCTTCATTTTTTCTCTTACGGCAGTAGAGCTCAGATCAGAATATCGGCTATCAGCCTTGAGCAGAACGGTTTTAGCTAAGGGGTTCTTCTCGGCGTTAAATTCTGCCATTTTTTGCTCGTACTCGTAGTCAGCCTGATTTCTGTACCCCTTAACGATCGCATCTGCAGAAAGCTCCTCTGCAAGCTTCCAGAGCATTCCACGCGAGGATATAACTCTTACGTTGCAGGCGTCGCAAAGCGCCGCTCTTGCGATTCTTTCTCTCTGCTCAATGGTAAAGATATACTTTTTTTGATCGTTTATCATAACCGCAAGATAAACCGTATCGTAAAGCTGTGCGGCGCGTTTGGCAATATCAATATGTCCGTAAGTTATCGGGTCAAAGCTGCCCGGTACTATTGCAACGGTTTTTCCGTCCTTCATGCTTACTCCCCCATTTCAGGCATAAGAATAGTTATAAACGTTCTTCCGTATCTTGACCTTTTAATAGTCTTAAACTCTTCTTGAAGTGCTTGGTTTTTATCAAAAATATTTTCCTCACCACTCTCGCAAACAATAAGCGTGCTTTGCTTTAAAAAGCCACCGTTCAAAAGTGCTTGTAGCGCAAGCTGATAAAACCCCGAGGCATACGGCGGATCAATAAAAATCAAATCAAATTTTTTGCCCGTGCTTTTCTTTAGATACGACAGATACTCGTCCTTACGAATGTCACATTTCTCGTGGAGCTTGGTTTTTGCGGCATTTTCTTTTATTATTTTGATTGCGTCCGTAGATTTATCTACAAGTACCGCGCTTGCCGCTCCTCTACTGATCGCTTCAAGCCCCATCTGACCCGATCCCGAAAAAAGATCCAGCACTTCTCTTTCCTCAATATCTCCTTGAAGCATGGAAAACACAGCCTCTTTTACGCGCTCAGCCGTAGGTCTTGTGGCATCTCCATCCAAGGTTTTAAGACGTATGCCCTTAGCCGTTCCGGATATTATTCTCATCATTTGTTAAAGTCACCGTCCTCGTCATTCTTGTGAAAATACGAATATACCGCAGTTGCGTCCTTTTCGCCTATTCCCGAAACCTTTGATATATCCGCCTGAGTTGCCGCCTTAAGCTTTGAAAGCGTGCCAAAATACGTAAGAAGCCTTCTTGCCTTTGCCTCGCCTATACCGGGAATATCCCTCAACGATGAGCGAGTAAGCGTTGCGCTTTTGGCTCGCGTTGTTTTACCGACTGTAAAGCGGTGGACCTCCTCCTGTATACCGTAAATAAATGTAAATATAGTTCTGTCCTTGGCAATATTGATCTCCTGCGTATCGGTACAGAGTGCTCGCGTCTTATGGAAATCATCCTTTACCATACCGAAAACGGGAATATCCACTCCCGCCCCAAAAAGGACCTCCTTCGCAACAGAAACGTGTCCGCGTCCGCCATCAACAAGTATCAAATCGGGATATTCAGAAAACGATCCGGACGTATCATCTTGTAAGTGCTTTATGCGGCGTGTCAAAGCTTCTCTCATTGAAGCATAGTCATCGGGTTGGTTCAGCATTTTAATATTAAACGCTCTATAATCGCTCTTGGATCTTTTACCGTTTTTGTAAACGACCATTCCTGCCGTAATATTTTCCTTACCGATATTTGATATGTCGTAAGCCTCAATGCGCTCCGGAACGCTTTCAAGCTCCAGAAGCCTTGCGAGGCTAAACGTAACGTTTTCGTCCTTTTGAGCCTCCTTTGTGCTCTGCTTTACCTTTTGCTCGGCGTTAGACACAACAGTGTCGCACAGCGCTTTTTTATTTCCGCGCTCGGGCGTTTTGAGAGATACCTTTCTTCCCGCTTCACGGCAAAAATACTCTTCAAGTACCGCCACGTCATCAGCATCAAGCTTAAAAGAAGTCAAAACTTCCTTTGGAATACCCTCGCGCTTCTTATAGTGCTCGACTAAAAACGCACAAAGCGCGCCGCCGTCCATTTCCGTTTCGGCGCTGAAAATAAAATCACTCTTATCAATTACTGCGCCACCTCTTACGTACGCGCAGGAAATACATGAGAAGCACTCGTCCTGCCAGAGTCCAAACACATCCATTTCTGTATCAGGCGAGGCAACCACCGTCTGCTTTTGGTGCAAAGCATCTAATGCCTCGATAGTATCACGGCATTTTGCCGCCGCCTCAAAATATTCAGCTTCCGCAAATTCTATCATTTGAGACGAAAGTTTTTTCTTTGATTCAGCGGTATTTCCCTTTAAAATGTCTGTCGCACATTTTATAAGTGAATGATATTCTTTCTTTGTAACGTTACCCGTACAAAGTCCGCAGCATTGCCCTATTTGATAATAAAGACAAGGTCTTGACTTTCCTATATCCTGCGGAAATTTGCGTTTACAAGTAGGTATTCCCAAGCTCTTATGAAGTATGTCAATCAGAGCGTATGCAGTAGACGAACCGGAAAACGGTCCAAAATATTTAGCCTTGTCAGACGTTCGTGAACGAGTAAAGGCTATTCTTGGGTATTCTTCGTTAGTTATTTTTATATAGGGATATGATTTTGCGTCCTTCAGCTTGATATTATATTTAGGCGAATACTGCTTGATCAGCGTATTTTCAAGCGTAAGTGCTTCAATTTCCGTTTTGCATATTATAAAATCGAAGTCCTCCGCAAAATAAACCATACGTGAGGTCTTAGCGTTCTTTTGAGAATTTTGAAAATACTGCGATACTCTGTTTTTTAGCTTTCGTGATTTTCCAACATAAATAACCTTGCCGCTCTTATCCTTCATTATATAAACGCCAGGAAGCAAGGGCAGCTCATTCGCCTTTTCAAGCAGCTCATTAGTTCTCTTTATCGTTTGGGGCATATTAAGCTCCTTTAAAATCAATATTAAACCATACGGGGCTGTCACACCATAGGCGCGACAACCCCGTACAAAGCAGATCATTCAAATTCTGCAAATCCTGTATTTATAAGATTAGCCAATCCGTTTATAGCCTCTGTTTCATCAAGTCCCTCGGCGCTGATGGTAACTGTCATTCCCTTTGCGATACCAAGTGACAAAACGCCAAGCAAGCTCTTTGCGTTGATTTTACGGTCTTCCTTTTCTATCCACACAGACGACTTGTACGAATTTGCCTTTTGAATAAAGAACGTAGCGGGTCTTGCATGCAAGCCTATGTTATTTGTTATAGTTACATCTATTTTAGTCATAAAGTTTGCTCCTGTTCGTATGCATATTAAGCAGAAACCGTAAAGTTACAGCAATAATACTTTATAAATAGTATATCAAAAAAACCGTATAAAATCAATAGCGAAATATTGGTTATTTTCAATAAACTTTTAGCTTTAAAAGTGCCAAAACACCCTCATTTTTCACACTTTTTTGATTTTTTTGCTAAAAAATACGTTTTTCTTCAACAATTAGTTACTGTTCTGCTTCAACCGCCGTAATTTCTTCGATCCTTATGGTAATAGAAACAAGCTCGGTACGAACGTCTATTTTCTGTCCAGGAGCAATATAGGTTGAGCCGTTTACCAAAAATCCGCTCTCCTCTGAATATCTTCCGCTGCAGATAAGTCTTCCCTCTGCGTTAACTCTCGTTTGCGTGTCGGGATATTTAACTTCAACAATCGATCCGTCCGTCTTTGTAAAATACATAGACGCAGGGACAATACCCGCCAGCGCTTCCGTACCGTTTTCGGCAGCATTCGTAAGAACGCCAAAGCGCTCACCGCTTGAAGCGAAAAATACCTCATCGCCTATTTTAATATAGTTTGGTGTCGTGTGACGAATATCCTCTACTGTATAACTGACGGTGTAATCAGAAATGTTTTGGGTTGAGGAGATCCAATCAAGTATATTATATCTGAAATACACACCAACAACGGCAACGATTATCAACAATATAATTACAACGTCCAGGATCCCAAATCTGGGGGCTGTTCCGGGTGCTCTCTTCTTTTTTTCTCTCATAACAACTCCTTACTGCTCCTCTACGCCAATGCAAAACGCTTCGCAAGCAAAATCTGGGAATTTAGTATATATCTTCTCTCCAACGGCGATTCTTGTGCCGTTAACGGTATATCCCGCCCCTTCTTCATAGCGCGCGTCAGCCGTGATCGTAATTCTTAGGTCGTACTTTCCATCGATTTGCGATATCACCCCGATACCACTATCGGTTTCCTGCTGCAGATCGTATCTCAGCTCGGAATATGGATTGTTTTCAACAGCCTCAACGTATCCGATCTCACCCTTTGAAACAGAATCCTGAACAAGTTGTGCAGCCGCAATATTATTTATATATTGGCCGTCAACGCCCTTTACCTCTAACACGTAACGAATTTGTACCGTTCTGTCTGCGGTTATATTTTTAACTAAAGATGTGGGCAAAAACAAATACACGAGGCCGGCAGTTATCAGCAATACAACAACAATCAGCAAAAAGTCAATGAGGTTGAATTTTTTGCGTGAACGCTTTTTTATCTGTTGTGTAGAATTATTAATTTCGTTCATACCAAAGCTCCTTTTATTTTTACATTTGAACGTCTATCGAAGAAGAACAGTCGTAAGACACTTCATGAATTTTCGTCTTTTCGATCTGCCGTTTTCCTATTCTGATACATGCGATCCCCAATGCAAGCGATGCCCAGAACATAAAGAATATTCTTTGATTATACCAAACGTAATCAAACATTCCCATGATCAATAACGAGCAAACTGCGCAGAAGGCGGCCATCACAAACAGGTAGCTCTCGCGCGATACCGATGACTTGGAGTATTCAAAGCTCTTTTGCATATAGAAGAATATTATAAGTCCGAAGCACAAGAGTCCACCGACACCCATACTTATTAGGATCTGCAGATACAGGTTGTGGCTGTGGACTGCCGACTCAATGCCTGCATATGCATAAACAGGATAAAGCTCTGCAAACGCCGAATTTCCGTAGCCAATTCCGCCCCAGAAATATTCCTTTAACATTTCGGCACAGCCCTTCCAAGTATAGACTCTGTACAGAGTCGACGAGTCTGCAATATTACCGATGCTTGCAAAGCGTCTCACGATATTTTCGGGAAGAACGAACGGTAAAAACGGTATTGCAATAAGGGACGCAAAAATCGCGCGCATCGTCTTTCTGCTGTAGAAAAGGAAAAATGCAGTCGCACAAATGATAATAGCAAGCCACGCGGCACGCGACCAAGTAAACACG
Organism: Oscillospiraceae bacterium; assembly: GCA_015063335.1. The sequence goes on from SVUH01000003.1 coordinate 57,924, forward strand.
GAACACAGCACGATCATTAAACAAGAAATTACGCAAAGCGCACGGCTTCGTTTGGTTTTACAGGACACCGTCTGATACAAAGCGAACGGGAATACGACTGCAAGGTAAGCCGCCAAATAATTGGGATTTTCAAACAGCGATGTCGTTCTTCCGTAAATGTCAGTAAAATAATCGAGATCAAGCCATGCATTTGTTGAGAGCCCAAGAACATACTCCATCACACCGATAAAAGCAACCGTGCTTCCCGCGCTAACAATAGCGACAAGACATCTACGGAGCCATTTTTCTGTTCTTATAAGGTTTACTACCAAAAAGTATATACAACCTAAAATGCATGCAACGACCGCCGATATGAGTGAATCTCTGCCGCCTACGGATATAGCCCCCGAGAAATACGTGAGTATAAGGAAAATAATCACGGAGCAATCAATAAGCTCAACCTTAAATATACGCTTTCCTCTTATGAGCTTAATAAGATAAGAGGCAACCGTTATAAGAACAAGAGCTATCAACGAAAGCGTCGGATTTTCCAAGAACGAAAAGAACGGTAGTCCAAAAAGGCATATCAAAACTCCGATTTCGGGCGCATACATAATAAGAATGACCGCAACACACGCCGCAAATCCAAGAATTATACTTATAGGATGCACGATGAATGTAAAAACTCCCGCCGCTATTCCAAGCAAAACAGACGAGCCGCCGCGCTTATTCTTTTTGGTCACGTTTCCATCGAATGACTCGTTTCTGTATCCAAGCGCATCAACAAATATCGCACCTGTCATGCGTCCGTTTTGGACAGCCTTGGCAAGCGTTAGCTTTGAGATGTTCATAGGAATAGCAAGAACACAAACCGCTATACCCACGAAAAGATAATCCGCATCTGCCTTTCCCATTACGGGTAACAACATCTTAGTAAAGTAAACGAGTACCGTATATATACCGAACGTAAGGAAAAACGTTCCGTATGATTTTAGCGGAATAAATGCAAGCGAACAAATCTTTTGACGTATTTTTTTTAGAAAAAAGCTATTTTCAAAGCTTCCCGAAAGATACTCCCGTATCCTTCTTATAAGCTTTTTGTTCTTTTTTCCACCACTGAAATAGTCAACTACATAACCGTTTTGAAAGGACTCAGAAGACGAAGAATACGATGAAAACAAGTAGCCGAAAAAGCCTTTAATAAATGCGTTATAAATAAGATCCGACAGCTTGTCAAACAAATATACAAACAAGCTCACGGAAGCAAGTCCTCGAACGCCGAGCTTTCTTGCACCGTTATTCTCTGCCGTATTCGACTCTTTATGCTTTTTCATCGCGTTATCTCCTTTCGTATTTTTCAAATAGATCGGGGCGTCGCTCCTTGGTCAGCTCTATTGCCCTTTCCCTTCTCCATTTATCTATGTTTTCGTGATGTCCCGATATGAGAACGTCAGGCACTGTTACTCCGTGAAACTCATACGGGCGCGTATATTGTGGATATTCAAGCAGTCCGCCGGTAATGCTTTCATCAAGATAACACTCCGGTGCGGCAAGTACTCCATCAACGAGTCTTGCAACACTGTCAACAAGTATACATGCGGGGATCTCTCCACCCGTGAGAACAAAATCTCCGATTGATATTTCCTCATCAACTATTTCGTCTATAATTCTTCGGTCAACACCCTCATAATGTCCGCACAAAATAACAAGATGCTCGCACTGCGAAAGCTCCTCTGCCTTTTCTTGGTTAAGTATCTTTCCTGCCGGTGACATATAAACTACCTTGCGCTCTCCCGAGACGTATTTTCGTTTATTGAGTATCGCTTCGTAGCAATTATATATCGGAGGCGCCATCATAAGCATTCCCTTGCCTCCGCCATAAGGAGTATCGTCAACTCTGCGGTGCTTGTCTTGCGTGTAATCGCGAATATTATGACACTCTATCTCGATAGCGCCGCTTTTCTGCGCGCGTCCGAGAATACTTTCTCCGAGCACGTAATTAACAAGCTCGGGAAACAACGTCATAATATCAAAAATCATAAATACCTCAGTCCAAAAGTCCGGGAATAGTATTAACGAAAATACCTTCCTTTACGTCAATTCTATCAATAAATTCATCGACTGCGGGAATCATTCGCTCGCCGTTAGGAGTATCCACAACGTAAATGTCCGAAGCTCCTCGGTTTATTATATCGGACACTTGCCCGTAAACTGTACCGTCAGTCGCATCAATAACCTTGATACCAATCAAATCGGCAATGAAAAACTCGCCCTCCTCAAGCGCAAAGTCATCGCGGCTCGCATAAACAACTGTGTTTTTGAGCGCCATGGCGGCATCCATATCGTTTATGCCGTCAAGCTCGGCGATAACAAACTGCTTAAAAACACTCGTCCTTTTTACGTTATATTTTTCATATGTGCCATTCTTGCGAACGAACAGCTTTTTTAGAGATGCAAGCTCCTCGGGAGAGTTGCACCACGAATCAAGCTTCACTGCACCGTGACAGCCGTGTGTATTGATTATTTTTCCACATTCTATATACTTTTCTGTATTGGACATAACTGACTCCAAAAACGTATTCAATATTTATTATATTATTATATCACATTTTTTGTAATATTTCAACAGTTTTACCATTAAATTTTAATATATCTAAATATAAACAATTTGTTCACAATTATTTAATTGCAAATACCCTTTTAATGTGATATAATATATCAAATCGTTTTTTGGAGGATATAAAAATGGGCGATATTATAATGACAATTCTTATGGTCGTTGCATTTGGCGCGATCATGTACTTCTTTATGTACAGACCTCAGAAGAAGCAGGAAAAAGAAGTTAACAATATGAGAAACAACCTGCAGGTCGGTGACGAGATAACCACTATCGGCGGTATTATCGGTAAGATCGTTAGTCTTAAAGAGGAAACCGTTCTTATTGAAACAGGTCATGACCGCACGAAGATAAGAATTCTCCGCACCGCAGTTCGTTGCGTTGACGTTCACGCAGAGGACGCACAGGACTGATTAAAATAAATAAAATACAGCAATTGTGCAAAACAAAATCACCGCCGAGAGTGACCTAATGGGTTTCTCTCGGCGGTGAATTGTTTTTGATATTGTTAGATTAAAAACTTTTGAATCCGATTTTTTTATTATAAAATATTTTGCAAAAACTGTTGAAGTCTTGGATTTTGAGGATTCTCAAAGAAATCCTTAGGTGGAGCTTCTTCCGCAATTACTCCGTCGCACATAAACAGTATTTTATCTGCGACCTCTCTTGCAAAGCCCATTTCGTGGGTAACCACTACCATGGTCATGCCTTCCGCGGCAAGCTCTTTCATAAGGTCAAGAACTTCACCAACCATTTCGGGGTCAAGCGCCGACGTGGGCTCGTCAAACAGCAGCACCTCGGGATTCATTGCAAGCGCGCGTGCGATTGCAACTCTCTGCTTCTGTCCACCCGAAAGAGTCGAGGGATACGCATTTGCCTTATCGGGAAGTCCGACTCTCTCAAGAAGCTCCATTGCGCGCTTCTTTGCCTCGTCGGGCTTCATAAGCTTAAGCTGTATGGGGGCAAGTGTCAGATTATCAAGTATTGTCATGTGCGGGAACAAATTGAAGTGCTGGAATACCATTCCCATCTTCTGACGAAGCTTATTTATATTACACTTCTTTGAATTTATCTTTTCTCCGTGAAAATATATTTCTCCGTCAGTAGGTATTTCAAGGAGATTAAGGCATCGCAAGAACGTGCTCTTTCCTCCGCCTGAAGGACCAACAATAACTATCTTATCACCCTTATTGATGTGATAATCAATACCGCGAAGGACTTTTATTTCTCCGTCCTCGCCAAATTCTTTATATAGATTTTTAACGTCTATCACTCTTACGCAGCCTCCTTTCCAAAAGAGATACAAGATAGGAAAGTCCAAGTACCAATACCAAATAAATGAGTGCAACTGCTATGAGAGGCATAAAGTTACTGTATGTCAAGGATCTTATCTTGAGTCCTCCCTGTGTAAGATCGGCAACACCTATATAGAACGCTACCGAGGTTTCCTTAAGCAAAGTAATAAACTCGTTTGCCAAGGACGGAAGTATTGCCTTAAACGCCTGAGGAATAATGATATGCCACATCGTGGGAATATATCCAAGTCCCAGGCTTCGTCCTGCCTCCATCTGTCCGTCGTCTATTGACATAATACCGCCGCGTATGATTTCAGCTACGTAAGCACCGGAATTTATACCAAAGCAAATAACCGCAGCTGGGAATTTTTCAATACCGATCGGCAATAGCAACACGAAATAGATTATCATGAGCTGTACCATTACCGGTGTACCGCGCACTATTGATAGATAGAGGTTACATACCTTGTCGGGAACTCCAAGCTTGCCGGTCTTTGCGTAAGTACAACGGATCATTGCAACAACAACGCCGATAACAACGCCAAGAACTAACGAAAGAGCGGTAATTGCAAGTGTTGTGCCTAATCCCTTAACCAAATACGTCCATCTGTTTTCAAATATAAAGTTACGGTGAAATTCATCTTTAAAGCTATTCCACGTACGTCCGACGAATGTAGATGTATCCGGCTTATCTTTTGAGTAGTTTACAAGTTCAAGCCCAGCAGTACATCCTGAGCGGAGCGTATTCTCAGCCGATATATCCTTGGTTTCAACAAGCTTTCCGCTTTCGTCGTAAATCTTTACGGAAGTAGTATTATCTATAACAGCAATCGCGTCAATAAGACCGCCGTAAACTGTATTAACCAGCTCGTCTGAAAGATAAACCTTAAAGCCGTCGTTTATAGTTTCATAAAGATAGATCTCGACCTTACCGGACTTATCAGATGCGCCCGCCAAGATCTCAGTCATTTTTTCTTTCAGCTCGAGCTTTATTTTTGTTGCATTCTTAGGTCTTCCGTTAGAATCGTTAATTTCTACGCTCGTAAGAATTTCGTTTACGTTATTGCTTACAGCAGTATAAACATCCTTTGTCGTATAAGTACAGCTAAGTATCAGCTCGCGGTTTTCACCGTGACTAATTTCATCAACAACGATATTACTGTTCTCTCCAAGCCATTGTGCCGCAGATGCTTGCTTCGCAGGTAAACTATCGAATGCGGAGTTTACTATCAGCTGCGCTTCTTCAACGGTCAAATCTTTTGCAGGTCTGTCGTTAAGTACACTATCCACAAAGACAACGGATGCCAGTATAGTTACCACAGAAAGAATGACTGCAATACAAATCAGCAGGTTGCGAAGCTGCTTGTTTCTTTTTTTCATCAAAATTTAGCCTTTCTAAACAATATAAAACAGCAAAAAATAGAAAGCCTCGGCTTTCTATTTTTTGCGAAATCTATCTTTTTGGTAATTACTCTGCGGGAATGTACTTTGCGACTATTCTGTCGATAGTTCCATCGGCAGTAAGCGCCTCGATCGCCTCGTTGATCTTATCAAGAAGCTCGGTGTTACCCTTCTTTACGCAGATTGCATAGTCCTCGTTTGCATAAGCGGTCTCAAGGATCTTAAGACCGGTGTTTGCCTTAACAAGTGCCTTTGCGGGCTCGTTGTCGATAATAACGCAATCAACAGCATCCTTGTTAAGAGCCATTACTGCGTTGTTACCGTTGGTGTGTCTCTCAACGTTATCTGCACCGAAGTCGTCGGTGGAATAAATATCACCTGTGGTTCCTGCCTGTACGCCGACCTTGTAGTCTGCGCCTTCAGCATAGAGATCGTCAACAGACTTGATGGGAGAGTTCTCCTTTACGATGATCGCCTGTACACCGGTTGCATAGCTGGAGCTGAAGTCAACCTCAAGGAGTCTTTCCTCGGTTACGGTCATACCTGCCATACCGAAGTCAACGTCGCCTGCGTTAACCGCAGTAATAATGGAGTCGAACTCCATGTTTACGATCTCGAGCTCCATGTCGAGATATTCAGCGATAGCAGCTGCGATCTCTGCGTCAATTCCAACGATCTCGTCGCCCTCATAGTATTCGTAAGGCTGGAAGTAAGCGTTCGTTGCCATTACGAGCTTGTTGTCGTCTTCGCCCTTATCCAAAAACGAGAGCAGTTCCTTTACATCACAAGATGTCATGGAAAGCATCAAGGTAAGCATCATTACTGTTGCAAGAACAATTGCAATAATCTTTTTCATTTGTAATTCCTCCAATGAATTAAAATTTGTTTACAAGCAGTATTATAACGCATAATTATGCATTTGTCAATACTATTACTGATAATTTATTCGCAAATATTCCCTTATATTTGCGCAAATACAGTCCAAAATGCATATTTTCTTAATTATGCAAAATTTTATGCAAATATTGTCCCGTATACGAGTTCTTACACTCCGCAACCTGCTCGGGTGTTCCCTCTGCTACGATAGTTCCACCCTTATCACCGCCCTCGGGTCCCAAATCGATAATATAATCTGCCGTCTTGATAACGTCAAGATTATGCTCAATAACGATAAGGCTGTTTCCAAGGTCGCAAAGACGTTGCAAGACACTTATGAGCTTTGCTACGTCATCGGTATGGAGTCCCGTGGTAGGCTCGTCAAGAATATAAAGAGTTTTACCCGTTCCCCGCTTTGCAAGCTCGGTAGCAAGTTTTACACGCTGTGCTTCACCGCCTGAAATGGTTGTTGACGACTGACCAAGCTTAATATATCCAAGCCCTACATCGTAAAGGGTTTTGAGTTTTTGCTTGATCCTCGGTATTCCATCAAAGAATATAAGCGCTTCTTCGACAGTCATTTCAAGCACGTCGGAAATATTCTTATCCTTGAATTTAACCTCAAGCGTATCTTGATTATAGCGCTTTCCCTTACATACGTCACAAGTAACGTAAACGTCCGACAAAAAGTGCATTTCTATCTTCTTTACGCCGTCGCCCTCACATGCTTCGCATCTTCCGCCGCGAACGTTGAATGAAAATCTGCCCGATTTATAGCCTCTTGCATTAGCGTCTGCCGTTCTTGCAAAAAGATCTCTTATATCGGTAAATAATCCTGTATAGGTTGCTGGATTTGAACGAGGTGTTCTTCCGATTGGGCTTTGATCGATAATAATTATCTTATCAAGATTTTCATACCCCTCAATGCTCTTGTATTTACCCGAGCCGCGTATTGCGTGGTTAAGCTTTTGAGAAAGCACGGGAGCAATTATTCCGTTTACAAGTGAGGATTTACCCGATCCCGACACACCTGTTATGCAAGTAAAGCAGCCCAGAGGTATTGAAACATCAATGTTTTTGAGATTATGCTCGTATGCTCCCTTGACTGTAAGCACGTGCCCATTTCCCTCTCTACGCTCCTCGGGGATTTTAATAAGCCTTCTTCTTGCAAGGTACGCACCAGTTATAGACTTCGGGTTATTCATAACCTCCTCGGGAGTACCTGCCGCAACTATCTCACCGCCATGTATTCCCGCGCCCGGACCAATATCCACGATATAATCGGACTCAAGCATAGTTTCCTCATCGTGCTCAACGACGATGACTGTGTTTCCGATATCGCGAAGCTGCTTTAGGGTTGCTATCAGTTTTGTATTATCGCGCTGATGCAGCCCTATACTTGGCTCGTCGAGTATATAAAGCACTCCGACGAGAGCCGAGCCTATCTGAGTAGCAAGACGTATTCTTTGTGCTTCTCCGCCCGAGAGCGAGCCTGACTTTCTTGACAGCGTAAGATATTCAAGTCCTACGCTTTGCAAAAATCCAAGTCTAGCTTTTATTTCCTTTATGATCTCATTTGAGATGACCTTTTCCATGCCCGTAGGCTGAAAGCTGTTAATATAATTAAGCGCTTCCTCGATAGACATGGAGCAGAATTCGTCGATGTTAATATCCCCGACCGTAACTGCAAGAATGTTGGGATTAAGTCGCTTTCCGTTACAAACGGGGCACGGTGCTTCCTCGATAAACTGCTCGTAGTAGTCGTCGTTGCCACCCTGCTGGATACGCGCCTCGATCATACGCACAATACCGTCAAACTGTGTTTTCTGGCGACGCTCAACACCGCCAAACCAACGGTCGATCTCGTAAAATTCATTTCCCGTTCCGTAAAGCAAAGCGTTGTAGGCTTCCTTTGAAAAATCCTTGATCGGGGTATCCACATCAAAGCCAAATCTCTTTCCGACCGCGATAAACAGCGGACCGTTCCAGCTTTGCTCGTCCAAGGTTTTAAATCCATTCACGGCGATCGCACCTTGACTTAACGAAAGCGAATCGTCGGGAATAAGTCTGTCAACTGCTACACGTCTCATGTCTCCAATACCTGCACAGTGCGGACAAGCGCCCGCGGGATTATTAAAGGAAAACATACGAGGCTCTAAATCTCCAAAGGAAATATTATGCTTTTCGCAAGCATAGCTTTGAGAAAATTCAAGTTCCTTAGACTCACCCTCTCTCGGAACGGTCGCAATAATAAGGTGTCCGTCTGCAAGCTTCAATGCATTCTCAATAGAGTCCGCAAGTCTTGAACGTATGTCAGGCTTCATTACAAGTCTGTCTACGACCACCTCAATATCGTGCTTTTTATTTTTATCAAGAACAATATTTTCGGAAAGCTCGTACATGCTTCCGTTGACACGAACTCTTACGTATCCGCTTTTTTTAGCGTTTGCGAATACTTTTTCGTGCATTCCCTTTTGAGCGCGGACTACGGGAGCCAATACCATAAAACGCTCGCCTTCGGGAAGCTCAAGCACCTTTTCGATAATTGATTCCGTTGTCTGTCTACGTATTTCCTTACCGCATATCGGACAGTGCGGAACACCTATTCTTGCGTAAAGCAAACGCAGATAGTCGTATATTTCCGTTACCGTTCCTACGGTCGAACGCGGATTTTTTGAGGTTGTTTTCTGGTCTATGGAGATCGCAGGGGAAAGTCCCTCGATAAGGTCTACGTCGGGCTTATCCATCTGACCGAGAAACTGACGCGCATACGCGGAAAGTGACTCAACAAAGCGTCTGTGTCCCTCTGCATATATGGTATCGAACGCAAGCGAGGATTTACCCGAGCCCGACAGTCCCGTAAGAATCACGAGCTTGTCTCTCGGTATGCTGACGTCTATATTTTTCAGGTTGTTTACCCGTGCGCCTTTGATTACAATTGCTTTCGCCATTCTTTTTTGCTACTCTCCTCTTATTTCTTTGATCCTGTCTCTTATGAATGCAGCCTGTTCAAATTCAAGACGTCTTGATGCATCTCTCATTTGCTTCGTAAGCTCCGTAATAAGCTTTTCCTTTTCCTTTGCGGAAAGCTTCTTCGCCTTTTCTTTCTTTGCGCTCTTTTCGTCGGCTCTGCCGATCTCAATTATGTCGCGTATATCCTTCTTTATGGTTTTGGGAATTATGCCGTGAGCCTCGTTAAACTCTGTCTGTATTTTACGGCGGCGGTTAGTTTCGTTGATCGCTCGCTCCATCGAGCCGGTAACGGTATCGGCATACATAATTACTTTACCCTCTGCATTTCTTGCCGCGCGGCCGATTGTCTGTATGAGGCTTCGCTCCGCGCGCAAAAAGCCCTCCTTGTCCGCGTCGAGTATAGCGACAAGAGACACTTCGGGTATATCCAAGCCCTCGCGCAAAAGATTTATTCCGACCAAAACGTCAAATTCTCCAAGGCGCAAATCGCGTATTATCTGCATTCTTTCAATAGTGTCGATATTGAAGTGAATGTATTTGACCTTGATCCCGTTACTTTCAAGGTATTCGGTAAGGTCCTCTGCCATTTTTCTTGTAAGCGTAGTAACGAGGACGCGTTCATTTTTAGCGGCTCTTATGCGAATCTCTCCGATAAGGTCGTCAACCTGCCCTTGAATGGGGCGCACAACGACCTCGGGATCAACAAGTCCCGTAGGACGTATAAGCTGCTCTACCACTGCCGAGGAGTTTTCAAGCTCAAAATCCCCGGGGGTTGCGCTCACGAACACCGTCTGCCCGATCTTTTCTTCAAACTCCTCAAAAAACAACGGTCTGTTATCAAAAGCCGACGGCAGACGAAAGCCGAATTCAACGAGATTTTTCTTTCTTGCGGTATCTCCCCCGCTCATTCCGCGCACCTGCGGAATGGTAACGTGAGACTCATCTATAAACAAAACGAAATCTTCGGGGAAATAATCAAGCAAGGTATAAGGAGTCGAGCCCTCGGGTCTACCTGCGAGCACGCGCGAGTAATTTTCGACACCCGAGCAAAATCCCACCTCACGAAGCATTTCAAGATCGTATTTAACACGTTCCTCTATACGCTGTGCCTCAATAAGTCTTCCCTCGGAGGTAAAAAAGTCGCGTCTATCGATCATTTCGTCCATGATCTGGGCAAGTGCTCTTTCCTTTTTATCATCGGAAACAGCGTAGTGAGTTGCGGGATATATGGGAGCGTAGCTGAGCAACCTCAAAACCTCTCCCGTAACCACGTTTATTTCAGAAATTCTGTCGATCTCGTCGCCGAAAAACTCAACGCGAAGCGCCTTGTCGCCCATATTTGCGGTAATAATATCTACCGTATCTCCCTGCACGCGGAATTTATCACGTTCAAGAGAAAGATCGTTTCTGTCATAGCTTATCTGCACGAGCTTTTTGATAAGCTCTTCTCTGCTCATCTGCATTCCGGGGCGCAATGCAACGACAAGCTTTTGATATTCAAGAGGATCACCAAGCGAATATATGCACGAAACACTCGCCACGATTATGACGTCACGGCGCTCAAAAAGCGCTGACGTTGCGCTGTGTCTTAGCATATCTATCTCGTCGTTTATCATAGCATCCTTTTCGATATACATATCCTTGCCCGGAATATATGCCTCGGGCTGGTAGTAGTCATAATAGGATACAAAATATTCCACTGCATTTTCGGGGAAAAGCTCTCTGAATTCCGAGCAAAGCTGAGCGGCAAGTGTCTTATTATGCGCCAGAACGAGAGTAGGTCTGTTAAGCTTTGCGATCACGTTAGCCATAGTAAAGGTCTTTCCCGAGCCCGTAACGCCGAGCAGCGTTTGATATCTGTTGCCGCTCTCGATGCTCTCGACCAAACCGCTAATTGCCTCAGGCTGATCTCCGCTTGGCTCAAATTCAGCGCGCAGCTTGAATATTCCGTTATTCATAAAGCATATACCTCCTCTCAAAAATATCACTTATACAATTATAACACATATCCGTAAAAAAATAAAGTAGAATATATAATTTTTATCGATTTCTTACTTGACTTTTATATTTACATGGGATAAAATTATTGTAGCACTAAAAAATTGGAGGTAAAATTTAATGAGAATAATCATACATTCAGATCTGAATAATTTTTTTGCCTCAGTTGAGTGCTTAAAAAAACCTTGGCTTAAGGACGTTCCTATGGCAGTAGCAGGCGACAGCACGCTTCGCCACGGAGTGATCCTTGCCAAGAATATTCATGCGGCGGCATGCGGCGTAAAAACCGCAGAACCTATATGGGCGGCAAAAAGAAAATGCCCCACGCTTGTTACCGTACCGCCCAATCACGACGATTATATAATCATATCCCGCAAGGTGCGGAAAATTTATGAGGAATACAGCAACAATATCGAAGCCTTTGGCATTGACGAATGTTGGATAGACGTAAGCGATATAGCCAAGGATTTTGAAGCAGGAAGACAGATTGCAGATGAGATAAGGACAAAAATATTCGAAGAGATCGGTATTACAGCTTCGTGCGGTGTCTCCTTTAACAAGGTCTTTGCGAAGCTTGGCTCGGATATAAAAAAGCCCGATGCCACGACAGTAATAAGCGACAAGAATTATAAGGAGATCGTCTGGCCGCTTGATGCCGACAAGCTTTTATTCGTCGGACGGTCTACAAACAAGAGCCTATCGCAAATGAACATCCATACTATTGGCGATATCGCAAGCACTGACGAGCGCAGCCTTGAGCTCATATTCGGAAAGCACGGAAAGACTCTTTGGCAAAACGCAAACGGACTTGACGACTCTCCCGTAACAGACGTTGATTTGCCGTCAATAGTAAAGTCGGTAAGCCACAGCATTACCCTACCGCGCGACATAATCAATGACGACGACGTAAGGGTGGTGCTTCTCTCCCTCTCGGAAAGGGTTTCCGCAAGGCTCAGACGGCTCGACATGGTTTGCAGTACCGTGCAGCTATACGTCCGTGATTTTGAGCTTAATTCTTATGAAAGACAACAAAAGCTTGCATTCCCAAACAGAACGGCATCTGCTCTTTTTGAATCGTCATTTTCGCTTTTCAAGGCTAATCACAAAAGCGGTAAGCCAATACGCTCCCTTGGTGTGCGCGCCACAGACCTTTCCTACGATAGCGTACAGCAGCTTTCCATTTCAAAGGCTCACGACGACGTGGAAAAATATGAACGAATAGAATCAGTTACAGACGGTATACGCGAAAAGTTCGGCAATGCGGCGCTGAAGCGCGGTGTTATGCTCACCTCAAACGTCCTCGACGGCTTTGAATCCAAAAACGAATAAAACGGGAACAAGAGTCTTTCTCTCGTTCCCGTTAATTTTATTTATCAGCAAGCTTCATAGCCACCATGCATACGTGCTCCGCATCTACCTTTGCAGATTTCAAAATATGATCGTCCTTTTGGCGCTCCGCAACGAACGTATCGTCGGTTGCAATTATTTCTATCCGTTTCTCGTTAATGCCGTCAAGAGAAACAAGCTTATCGCGAAGATTCATACCAAAGCCACCGCTCTTTATTTCTTCCTCAAGCAGAATTATACCGCAATCCTTACTGCCAAGAAGATCATAAACGTTTTGTGCGGCTACGTCATACGGTTTAAGCACCTCAAGTAAAATCACGCCCGCTTCAATCCCCTCGGAATTAAGCATTTCGCAAGCCGAAAGTGCAACTGACACCATACGCCCATGAGTGACGATAACAACGTCTTTCTTTGCATTCTCATCAAAATTTCTTCTTGCGCCAAGATTGGTGGGCTCGGTATAGCCGTAAAACTGAGATATTACTTTCTCATTTTCATATCCGTTAGGATATCTAATTGCAGTAGGAACACCCTCGGCGAGCGCCTGCTTTATTGAAAGCTCCAATCCCTTATAGGTTATTGGCGTATATATTTTGAGATTAGGGATCTGTGAGAGAAACGCAACGTCAAAAATACCGTGATGCGTAGCGCCGTCTCTCGCGTTGAGCCCCGCTCTGTCAACGCATATAATGACAGGAAGCTTTTGAAGCGCAATATCGTGAATTATATTGTCGTATCCGCGTTGCAAAAAGGTTGAATATATCGCTACGACGGGCTTCATTCCGTTTGCCGCAAGTCCTGCCGCAAACGTCAGCGCGTGCTCCTCAGCAATCCCGACGTCAAAGAAGCGCTCTTTGTAGTTGTCCCTAAATTCGCAAAGCCCCGTTCCATCGCACATTGCGGCGGTAATGGCGCATATTTTTTCGTCTTCTCGCGCAAGCTCGGTTATTATATGTCCCATGCTTTGGGAAAAGCTCTGACATTTAGCAGACTGCATAACGTCCGGAGACATTCCATGATACACGTCGGGAGCGTTTTCCGCAGGAGAATAGCCTTTTCCCTTAACGGTCTTTACGTGCACGAGCACGCTCTCGCCAAGCTTTTTGGCCTCGGCAAGAAGTCTTGAAACAGCTTCAAAATCATTTCCGTCAATAGGTCCGAGATATGTAAGCCCCATGCTTTCAAAATAATTAGAGCCGTAAAGTGTATTTTTGATTCCCCGCTTTATAGCTAAAACGACCTTAAAGAGCCACTTTCCTATGAGGGGTATCTTTTTGAGGAATGCCCCCGTTGCCCTCTTGGTCTTAAAGTAACCCGAACGAGTTCTGAGCTTTGAAAGATTGCTCGCAAAGCGTCCTATATTCTTCGATATGGACATCTCATTTTCGTTAAGTATTATTATCAAATTCAAATCCTTGCGGCAATTGTTGAGCGCCTCGTGGATCATACCTCCCGTATATGCGCCGTCTCCTATAACGGCAACGGTATAGGCATCAGAGCCTGCAAGCTTGTCCGAAGCGGCAAATCCAAGTGCCGCCGAAAACGACGTGGAGCTATGCCCCGCGCCAAAGCAATCGTGCTCACTCTCAAAGCGATTGGTAAATCCGCAAAGACCGCCCGACTCGCGAAGAGTGTCCATTTTTGAGTATCTTCCCGTAAGAAGCTTATGAACGTAGCTTTGGTGTCCAACGTCAAAAATAATATGGTCCTTAGGCGAGTCAAAAACTCTGTGAATTGCCATACTTAATTCAACTGCACCGAGATTAGACGACAGATGTCCGCCGTTTTTAGAAACTATACGCACAAGCTCCGCGCGTATTTCCTCGGCAACCTCGCCCATTTCTTCGTCGGGAATATTTTTAAAATCCTTTGGGGATCTTATTTTGTCTAAATATTTGATTTTCTGCTTATTGTATTCGTTCATGATATTCCCTCATGCTAAAATTCAACGACTTATCATAATTATAACATATTACTTTAAAAAAATAAAGGGGTTTTTGAAAATTAAAGAGGGCTATCCTTTCGATAGCCCTTTTTTGTCTTATTTTCTTCTGTCAAATTCAGGATTGAAAGCGTAAAAGTTCTTAGAATCGAGATCGTCCTGCGCCAAACGCATAGCGTCACCGAAGCGTTGGTAATGTACTATTTCTCTTTCGCGCAAGAACTTGATAGGATCACGCACGTCGGGGTCGTCAACAAGTCTCAATATGTTGTCGTAGGTCGTACGCGCCTTTTGCTCCGCCGCAAGGTCTTCGTTAAGGTCGGTGAGCAGATCTCCCTTTGACTGTATATATTTGATATCAAAAGGTACTCCCGATGCCGCAACGGGATACACGCCCGTGGTATGGTCAACGAAATAAGTTGCAAACGGTGTTCCTGCAATTTGCTCGGGAGTGAGATTGCGGGTAAGCTGATGTACTATAGCTGCCACTATTTCCAAGTGCGCCAGCTCCTCAGTTCCGATATCAGTTAAGATTCCCGATATTTTTGCGTTGGGGCAAGAATAGCGTTGGTTCAAATATCTCATTGATGCGCCAAGCTCTCCGTCAGGACCGCCAAGCTGTGATATAACTATCTGTGCGGTCTGCGTGCTTGGATTTTTTATTTTTACAGGATATTCAAGCTTTTTTTCATAAATCCACATATAGCTCTTCTTCCTTTCTTCGTTTAGTTAGCGTCAAGTTCCCAAGGCCACGGAGCATTTGTCCAGTCCCAGGAATGTTCGCTTGTGTTATCAAGATTCGTTATGGGTGTGTTACAACGCGCCATTTTCTCAAGTATTTCCATTCTTTCTTGGCGCAACTTATGATAGTACGCAAGCGCCTCAGATGAGCAAGGGTATGCATCGAGATACAAAACTGTATCAACAAGCGCAAACTCAACTGTTTGGAGCTGTTTCATAAGCTTTTTGCAATCATTCGTATTTCCGTTACAGCCACAACCGTGAGAGCAAGAGGAATTATTACTGTTTCTACTATTCCATCTGATTCCCATTCTTGAAGAATATCTATCAACCACGGCAGCATCCTCCTTTATAAACGCTATCTCCCATAAACGGAAGATTAAGCTCCTCGAACAACGTTCCGTTTTTTATTGCGAGTTCGGGCTCATACAAGCATTTGAAATCCTGAATTGGTGCGTAAAGTGATGCAAGGGGGTAATCCTTAATGCCCCATTTGTTGGCAGGACAGTTCTTCCCCGTGATGCCCTCACAGCCACACGTGCTTCTCATACGTAAGCTTTTTTCACCGTTATCACAGCACGCTGTGCTTTCATAATCCATATACATAAGCATACATGACCTTTCTGTTTATTTGAGGATATATCCTCATACTCATAGTATGCCTAAATACATATTTTGGTTATATAAAAACACCGACTGCCGTATGACAGTCGGTGTTTTTCAGTTATATCTATATCAGTTGCAATAAGCCTCAAACGCTTCTCTTACGTAAGGAAGCTTTTTCTTTGCCTCGGCCTCATTCTCTGCAACTATGCTGAAATAGAACTTGCACTTAGGCTCTGTTCCGCTCGGACGAACCGCAACCCAGCTTCCGTCTGCAAGGGTAAATTTAAGAACGTTAGAGGGTGTGAATCCCAGATTTATCATTTCTTCAGAAAGGAAATCTTCGATCTTAACCACGTCAATTCCGTTTACGGATACGGGAGCGTTGCTGCGAAGATTTTCCATAAGCGCGTCCATCTTCTCAGCACCGTCTATTCCCTTGAACATAAAGTTATCAAGAGCATCGAGGAAGAAGCCGTGCTCTGCGTACAACTCATCAAGAACGTCGAACAAGGTCTTACCCTCTGTCGCATAGAATGCAGCCGCCTCACAAAGCATAAGAGATGCCTGAACGGCGTCCTTATCGCGAACAAAGTCAGCCACAAGGCAGCCATAGCTTTCCTCATATCCGAATACAAATTCCTTGTCGCCCGCAAGCTCATGCTTATATATCTTATCGCCGATAAACTTAAAGCCGGTAAGCGTTTTCTCTGTTACGACTCCGTACTTTGCGCAAACTCTGTCGCCAAGGTCGGACGTAACGACCGTATTGAACATTACTCCGTTCTTCGGAATAGTTCCCGCCTTTGCTCTGTTTGAAAGAATGTATTCCTGCAATACAGCCGCGGATTGGTTGCCCGTCATACGTACGTAATCCCCGTTCAACTTCACTGCTACACCAAGTCTGTCACAGTCGGGGTCTGTGGTTATAACTATATCAGCGTCGTGCTTTCTTGCATATTCAAATGCAAGCTCGTACGCTGCGTCAGTTTCGGGATTAGGGTTCTTTGTATTACTAAACTCAGTATCGGGCTCGCACTGCTCGACTACGGGAATTACGTTATATCCGAGTCTGTCAAGCACCGTCCTTACTGGAACGTTGCCCGTACCGTGCTGAGGAGAATAAACTATCTTTATATCCTTCTTCACGTCGGGACAAATGGTTATTCCCATAACCGCCTTATAGTAAGCCTCGTCAACGTCCTCTCCGAGTACGGTTATAAGATCCCCCGCTTCCTCAAAGGTAAGAGCCTTGACGGTCAACGGATCTTCGATCTTTGCTATTTCGGCAACTACCAAATCGTTAATCTCAGGAATAAGCTGACAGCCTCTCTCGTCATAAAGCTTGTATCCATTATATTCGGGAGGATTGTGAGATGCCGTTATCATAACACCGCCAAAAGCTCCAAGTGTTCTTACGGCAAAAGAAAGTTCAGGAGTCGGACGAAGAGAATCAAAAATGTATGCCTTGATTCCGTTTGCTGCAAAAACACCAGCCGTTTCCTTACAGAACTCAACACTAAAACGTCTGTTATCATGAGCAATAACTATACCTCTTTGGCAAGCATCTGCACCAACACTTTTAATATACTCTGCGTAGCCTTGAGTTGTTTTTCTCACAAGATATTTATTCATTCTGTTAATTCCCGCACCAAGAACTCCTCTGAGTCCCGCAGTACCGAATTCAATCTCACGGTAAAATCTTTCCTTGATCTCTTCATCGTTGTCTGACATTTCCTCGAGTTCTTTTCTGGTAGCCGCGTCAATATCCGCACTTTCCAACCAATGCTTGTATGTTTCTCTGTAATCCATAGTAGACCTCCTTAAATTTATACAAATCCATTATATATTATTTCTTTCAAAAATTCAATGTATAAAATGTAAATATTAAGATATTTCAAAAAGAAAATTTCGACAAATATTTTTTTATAAAGTTAGTGAAAAGGCTTGACAAAACGCAAGAAGTATGTTATCATATTATAGCGCTTTACCAAGGTAAAGCATTAAAATCATAATCGCTTTGCGATACGGAGGACAATTTTATGAAAAAAGTAGTATCCCTTGTGCTTGCACTTATACTGTGCAGCGTTTGCCTTTTGGCAACAACTTCCTGCCAGAAGAACGACAATAAGCTGATCGTTGGCTATACCATTTATGAGCCGATGAATTATCTTGACGAAAACAACGAGCTTGTTGGCTTTGACACAGAGCTTGCAAAGGCTGTTGCAGATAAGCTTGGTATGGAGATCGAATTCCAGAAGATCGAATGGTCCAACAAGTACCTCGAGCTCGAGGCAGGAACCATCAACTGCATCTGGAACGGATTTACCTCTAACTGTGCTGATGACGACGGTGTTCAGAGAAGCGACAAGGTTGACTTCTCTTACGCTTACATGAACAACGAGCAGTGTGTAGTAGTTCAGTCTAAGGATCTTGCAGCTCTCAACTCCGCTGCTGCTCTCGCAGACAAGAAGGGCGCAGCTGAAAAGGGCTCTGCCGGTGAAGGCGTTGCTAAGGACTACATAGACAACACCGATACCAACTACTTTGGTAAGGATTCTCAGGCAGCCGCTATGATGGAGCTTATCGCAGGAACCGTTGACTTTATCGTCATCGACAAGACCATGGCTAAGGCAATGGTTGGCAGCGGAAGCTACGCTAACCTCGCTATCGTTGAGGATATCGAGATCGAATCTGAGGTTTACTCTATCGGCTTCAAGAAGGGCAGCGACCTTACCGCAAAGGTAAACGGCGCGCTCAAGGAGCTTGCTGAGGACGGCACGATGATGGAGCTTGCTAAGAAGTACGGTCTTGAGAACTACGTAATCACCGATCTTAAGTAATTAGTAAGTCAATTAAATCACATTATTGCACTCTGCCCCGCAGAGTGCAATAATGCTGAATAGATATTTTTCAAGTAAGGATAACCGTTATGGAATTTTTAAAGGTCACACAATTTCTCCTTGAAGGATTTGGTACGACCTGCGCGCTGTTTGCACTGACTCTTATTTTCTCACTACCGCTCGGACTTCTTATATCCTTGGGCACTATGACCAAGTTTAAGCCCGTCCGCTACGTAATGAAAACCATCGTGTGGATAGTACGCGGTATCCCCCTTATGCTTCAGTTGTTTATAATATGGTTCGGTCCCGGAATGCTCTTTGGCGTTTCTATACCGAGCCTTACTCTGTTCTCTTTTAATGTTTCAGGCCGTTTCACTGCCGCTCTTATTGCATTTGCAATAAACTATGCGTGCTATTTCAGTGAAATATACCGTGGCGGTATTGAGAGCATTTCCAGAGGACAGTATGAGGCAGGACAGGTCCTTGGCATGTCGCGCACTCAAATCTTCTTCAAGGTAGTTCTCAAGCAGGTAATTAAGCGAATTTTGCCTCCTATGTCAAACGAGATAATTACGCTCGTTAAGGATACAGCTCTTGCACGTGTTATAGGCGTTATCGAGATAATAGATAAGTCTTACATACTGCTCGGCCCTAACGAGATAGTCGGAGGCGGACTTATATGGCCGCTATTTTACAGCGGAGTGTTTTATCTTCTTTTTGTCGGAGCGCTTACGCTTCTCTTTAATTACTTTGAGAAAAAACTAAGTTATTTTAAATCTTAAGGTGGCACATATGGCTTTACTTGAAGTTTCAAATATCAAGAAAAATTTTGGGAAGACCGAGGTCCTTAGGGGCATTGATTTTTCTCTCGAAAAAGGAGACGTTCTTTCTATCATCGGCTCGTCCGGTAGCGGAAAGACGACCCTTCTCCGCTGTCTCAACTTTTTGGAGGTTCCCGACTTTGGAACGATCTCAATAAACGGTGAGACTATTTTCGACGCATCGAAAAAGAGCAAGTCGAGCGACAAAGAAATACGCAATAAGCGTCTTCATTTCGGTCTTGTATTTCAGTCCTTTAATCTTTTCCCTCAGTACAACGTATTGGACAATATAACGCTTGCACCCATTCTTCGTTTGAAGGACGAGAAGCTATCCAAGGAAGAAAAGAAAAAAAGAATTGCTAAAATCACCGAAGACGCGTATGAACTACTTGCCAAGGTCGACCTGACTGAAAAAGCAAGTGCATATCCTTGTGAGCTTTCGGGCGGTCAGCAACAGCGTGTCGCTATCGCAAGAGCTCTTGCGCTCTCTCCCGATATTCTCTGCTTTGACGAGCCTACGTCGGCGCTTGACCCCGAGCTTACGGGCGAGGTGCTCCGCGTTATCAAGGACTTGAAAAATCATGACTGCACTATGATAGTCGTTACCCACGAAATGGAGTTTGCAAAGAGTGTTTCCGACAAGGTTATCTTCATGGCAAACGGCGTTATTGAGGAATGTGGAACTCCCGAGGAGGTATTTGATAATCCCAAATCGGCGCTCACGCAGTCATTTCTTCGTAAATCGGTTGAATTGTTTTAATAGAAAAAACGGCAGAATAGTCTGCCGTTTTTTTTGCGTTTAAGTTTAATTACCGCAACCGCACTTGCCGTGCTTATCTCCTCCCTGATGCGGTGTAAAATCGGGGGGGCAGAATTCAGCCGTCGGGAACGCCATATTTCTGAAAACAGAGCAAGGATTATCGTCCTCAGTCGATACACATACCTTATCGGGAACGCAGTATTCGGTAGCGTGTATGAGATATTGAGCGGGTCTTACGAGTCTTACTACCGAGAAAATACCGAGAGAAACCGTAAGGAAGCGTCCATTGCTGTCACTCAGCTGGTCGTTCATGGAGTTCATGATACCCTGTGGGATATCGCCGCAGCAGCAGCAACAGCAGCAACATGTATCCTCAGGCTCTCTTACCTTAACGTTGAGAATTATAGGGTCAACTGCCTCTACAATAGCGGTAGGTACGTTCTTTGCGGAATAGCAGGGGTCAGGTGTAGAGCAGAAATCGTTGCAATCATTCTGACTCTTGAAAACACTTACGTTGCTCTCGCTTCCGTAAAGTATAACCTTCTTTTCAAGTACCGCAATTCCTTCAAATTCCTGACTTCTTCCACCGCAAAGGCAAGCCTCAAAGCCGATGCTTACGTAAAACTTTATTGTTACCGAATAAAAGCCTCTGTTGAATTTTATCGGGTCTATGAGTATCTGTGTCCAAGAAATTTTTGCGCTCTTTGCGCGAATATTTGTCGTGTGCTCAAGAATATCGTTTCCGAAGCTTGTGAGCAGCACCTTTACATCCTCGAAACAATCCCTGTCGCGGCACGAATCAAGTACGCGATTGGTATCTATACACACAGTTTCCGACTTTTGGGGTGCTTTATCCGTACACGAGCATGGGAATCTGTTTTCAGACATATCGTTATCCTCCTGTAATTATGTTTGAGCAATAGCTCTTCTCTACCATATTATGCAAGAGCACACTTTTTGACAATGCTTTTTTCGGGTATTTCTCCGAATTCCCAAAATGTTTACAAATTAAAAAAATTATTTATAAATATCCCTTGAAAAAAATCGAAAAATGTATTAGAATATATAGTGTAGTTTTGTTTAAAATATGTTTATGAGGTTTTCAAATGGCAAATATCGGTTTTGACAACAACAAATATATAGAACTGCAATCGCAGAAGATCCTTGAGAGAATTTCAAGCTTTGGCGGAAAGCTGTATCTTGAATTCGGCGGCAAGCTTTTTGACGATTTCCATGCAGCAAGAGTTCTTCCCGGATTTTGCCCCGACAGCAAGATCAAGATGCTCTTAAATATGAAGAATGACGCTGAAATGATAATCGTTGTTTCCGCTACCTCAATTGAGCAGAACAAGATGCGCGGCGACCTCGGTATTACCTATGATATGGATACTCTGCGCCTTATTGACGCATTTACTGAGATCGGCATGTACGTCGGCGGTGTCGTAATAACTCAGTATTCCAATCAGCCTGCGGCTGACGCATTTATCAAGCGCCTTGAAAATCTCGGTGTGAAGGTATATAAACACTATCCAATTGACGGCTACCCCACAAACGTAAGAAAGATCGTCAGCGACGAGGGCTATGGCAAAAACGAATATATCGAAACAACAAAGCCCCTTGTGGTAGTTACCGCCCCCGGCCCC
>SVUH01000036.1 GCA_015063335.1 Oscillospiraceae bacterium
GTCGCCAACGTTGATAGACGAAACATCGTCAAGACGGAATTCCTTGAGGTGCTTCTTGTTTTCAACACCTGCTTTTGCGAAGTGACCCTTTTCAGCCTTAGTCATGTGCTTCTCCTTTACTTCAGCGAAGCCAAGCTGAACAGCGTCGTAACCGTCGGTTTCAACGGTCTTCTTCTGTGCTACTACGCACGGACCTGCCTGAATAACGGTGACCGGAATTACGTTTCCGACCTCGTCGAAGATCTGAGTCATACCGATCTTCTTACCGATAATACCCTTTTTCATTTTTGTTTTCCTCCTGTAAATTATTGGTTGACGCATAAGGGTGCGCGCCAACATGATTTACAAAGTTACCGACCTGCTGGAGCTTTCATTGTTATAAAGCGCCGCATCGGCTGTTATCTTTGTTTTGTTTCAATCGGGGTGCTTGATTTAGATTTTTACCTCGATCTCAACGCCTGCGGGAAGCTCTACGCTCATCAGCGCATCAACAACCTTCTGAGAAGGCTTCATGATGTCGATGAGTCTCTTGTGAGTTCTCATTTCAAACTGCTCACGGCTATCCTTGTACTTATGCACTGCGCGAAGGATAGTAACGATCTCCTTCTCAGTGGGAAGCGGGATAGGACCGGAAACGGTTGCACCGTTTCTCTTTGCGAGCTCTACGATCTTCTCTGCTGCTGCATCGATAAGGGTGTGATCGTAGCTCTTCAGTCTTACTCTGATCTTTTCATTGACTGCCACCTGTTTGTTCCTCCTTTTTAAGATTTCGCTTGTTCGTGCCACTCTGCGAAGCAGAAACCATACTCGCAATTCGGTACGAACTGCGTTTCAGGGGGCGCAATCTCAGCCAACACCATGCCATGCGTTTTGTTTGCATCCATTTAAAAAGCCGAATTCATCTCACATCAGCATCTGTAAGTGACCTCGGGGAGCGCCAAACGCCCGACTCCGCGCCGGAGCGGGTAGTGTTCACCTTGATTGCATTCGCCCGATCAAACGGACATACTCCGCGAAAATTACCCGCTAAATCGTCACTTTAGCGGCAACCTCTCGCTTCTACGCACATCAAGCCTTGATATTATATCATATAAAAGGAGAAATTTCAATAGATATTTTATAGTTATTTCGCAGATTTTTACAACAATTAATCATATATAAATATACATTTTATACAAAAATACGTATTTTTACCGTCAGTTTCACGAATTTTATCAAGCTTTTTCATTCAAAACAGCGAATTTATTGACTGAATTTTGATTTTTCGCCCACAAAAAAGCTTCCTTTTTATTATATATATACGCGCGCAAAAGCAAAGGGGGCTAAAAAGCCCCCCCAAATAATCAGTCAATATCCTTCTTTTTAACTCTGAAAACAAGCGAAATTAGCGCGTGTCCGTTAAAAGGAATTAACGGATATAGATAATTTCTCTTTCCGTTAACCGTCGAATTGGTCAGCAAGAGAATAATAATTATAACACCTCCCGCTAAGAATCCCCAAAATCCCGCTATGGCTATGGCGACAAGCAGAAAGATCCTCAAAAACTTAATTGCATACCCCAGCTCGTAGCTTCTTTGCGTAAAGTTGGCTATGGCAACGAACGACATATACACTATAACCTCGGGTATAAGCCAGCCTATATCAACGGCAAAATCCCCAAGTATCAGTCCGCCGACCACCGAAAGCGAGTTGTTGAGCATGTTAGGAGTGTTAAGAGAAGCCAAGCGCAGAGCATCGATTATAAACTCAACTATCAAAAGCTGTGCTATTATCGGCAGCTTTCCCGTTTCTTCGGGCATGGCGAACGATAAAAAGGACGGCACGAGCTCGGGGTGCTGTATCATAAGATACCATATTGGTGTCAGCACGAGCGTAAGGAAGAACACGATATATCTCGTCAGCTTAATATAAGTTCCGGTAAGCGGCGGAAAATAAAAGTCGTTTGACTCCTGCATAAAATCGAACACCGTAGACGGAAGCACCAGCACTTCGGGGCTGTTATCAAGCACGATAAGAATACTTCCCTCCAAAAGCTGTGCTGATGCAACGTCCGGGCGCTCCGTAGTACGAACCTTGGGAAAAGGATTATACCAACGTGTTTTTACAAGGCATTCCTTGAGCGACTCATGCCCCATAGTCAGCGAATCTGTTTTTATATTTTTCAGTTTTGCAGCAATATTCTCCACGTATTTGGAGTCAGCTCTGTCACTCATGTAGCACATAACCACGTCGGTCCGCGAGTCCTTACCTATTGAAAAGTACTTCATTGTAAGCGCGGGATTTCTTATTCTTCTGCGGATAAGCGCCGTATTGAAAATCAGCGTTTCCACAAAGCCGTCGCGCGCGCCGCGCATTACTCTGTCGCCCTCAGGCTCGCTCGTTTCTCGTGCGGGATACGTGCGAGTATCAATGATTATCGCTTCTCTGCCGAACGACGAGCCAAGCATCAAGGTACAGCCCGACAGAACGGCAGTTATCATAGTGTCAACATTGTCCGTCACGTCCGTTTCTATATACGGAAGATTTTTTATCATGTAGTCCTGCGCACTCCCTGAAACCTTTTTCAGAGATATAAAATGCATCATAAGCTTTTGCATTGCGGTATCCTTGGCAAAGCCGTCGATAAAAAACAAAGTAAGCTCCCCCTTATCGACTCTCAAGGTTTTCTCAAGGACGTCAAAGCTCTCTCTTACGCGTAAGGTCTGACGCATAAATTCCACGTTCTTTTCGTAATTATCGGTTAAATTTATTTGCATAGATTACCTCGTCAAGCAACGATATTACAAATATTATAACCTCAATAACAGTCAACTATCCGCTTTACACAAGAACCACGTTGAATTTTTCAAACCACAAAGCGCACTGACAAAGTAGCGCTTTTTTTCTTATTTTCAGCGCCATATCTCTTTCTTCTTCAGCATTATCCAAAATATCCATCCCAAGTCGATGCAACACACAAGCGTGATCTGCAAGAAGATCCTTCAAAAACCCGCCAAGCGCCTTGTCCATACCTCTTAGCGCCCTTGCGTTTGCTGCCTTTTTATCGCTCCTCACTCCCACAAGCTCTACTCCCCACGTGTTGTAAAAGCTTTCGGCTCTTTCTAAAAAATACCGTGTGTTATCAGTAAGTGCTATCTCCTCTACGTATATTCTCCTCTCACCATGTGCGCGCGCTTCATTTATTCTTTGCAGTATAGATGGCACAGTGAAATCAAATTGAGGATAGCCAAAGGCAAAAAGACTATCTGTAAGTGCCGCCATAATATCCGTTTTAGCTGAATACTCAAGCACCTCACATTCCGCATCTTGCCCTGACGGATACGTAGCTTGACTCATATATACCTCGTTTATCCCCCAGCGAGTGCAAAGTATACCCTGCCCTGCTTTTATAGAAAAAATATCCTTAAACAGCCCCTGCGGCAAGGGTGAATGATCGCCCTTTATGTATTCGCGGAGTACGTCCCGATCTATTCGAACACAGCCTCCGTAGAGTCGCATAAGGCACGCAAGTGACGACGAAAAACAGATCCCGCCATCCCTGACGGTATAAAAAAGGCTTTTTGCACCGCTCCCGCCATTAAGAAGCAACAGCTCACCGCACCTTTGGTCGTAAAGTGCCAGCGAAAAGCCAAAATCAAGCCGTTTTAGATATTCCTCTCCCTCTTCAACATATCCCGTCAAAACTGATTCCGCAAATTTCTCACCGTCACGGAACACATCGGTGTCTGCTATTATCACCGCCGTGTAAAGAGCGTTATTGCGCTTTACCGTAACGGGCTGTAAAAAGGCGCGCTCTCCGCTCTCTCCATAGCAAAGCACGGCGTATTCTCCATTTATAAACGCACACCCCGCACCTCGCTCCGTGCGCATTCTTTGAAGCTCCGAAAAGCTCTTGATACCACCATAATTCAATATACCGCAAAAAGTTATCATACCCCACCTCCGTATATAAATATATATGTAGACAAGTTTTAAAGTATTAAAAACACTCACGCGCAAAGAGCGGTGTGCATAAACTTTTTATAGAGATTACTTTGGAGGTTTTTAGCATGTGCAAGGTAAAGCTTACGGAGACGGTGGGAATATGCGCCCTCTGCTTTGGCGCGGGTATCATTCTCTCCCTCTTACTGCCGCCCTATATCCTTATATTTCTTGAAGCCATAGCCTTAGCGGCAGCGGGAATACTGCTGCTCGGCAAGAGACGCCGCTAATTTATAAAGTTTTCAAAGGAGAAAAGCTATGAAGATAGTTCTCGTTCGTCCGCCTACGTTTTTAAATCCCCTATTGCGCAAGCTTCTCGGCGCAAGAAAAGTCAAATAGCAAAAAAGCCGTCGCGCAAAGCTTTGCGCGACGGCTTTTTTATGTTTATCGACTTAAATTTCATTTTTTCCTTGAACACTTGCGTTTTTCATGATATAATATACGGTGAAAACTATCGTTAGGCGGTATTTAAAATGGAACACGGATTTCTTCCAATAACAAAAGCGGAAATGAATGAGCGCGGCTGGGATCGTCCCGACTTCGTTTACGTCACGGGCGACGCATACGTTGACCACCCAAGTTTCGGCGTTTCCCTTATTTCCCGAGTCCTCGAAGCGGACGGCTTTCGCGTGGCGATCCTCTCACAGCCCGACTATAAAAGCTGTGATTCCTTCCGCGAGTTCGGTAAGCCGCGCCTCGGCTTTCTCGTAACAGCGGGAAATATCGACTCCATGGTCGCGCACTATACCGCCGCAAAGAAAAAACGCACATATGACTACTATTCTCCCGGCGGCAAGGCAGGGCTTCGTCCCGACCGCGCGACCATCGTATATTGCAATCGAATAAGAGAAGCATACGGCGACGTTCCGATAATCATTGGCGGGCTTGAAGCTTCTCTGCGCCGTTTTGCCCACTACGACTATTGGTCGGATACCATTCGTCGCTCCATACTTATAGACTCCCGCGCGGATATTCTCGCCTATGGAATGGGCGAAAATATTCTTCTTCGTATCGCGCGCCTGCTTGACAAGGGCGTTCCCGTCAAGAAGATACACGACGTAAGAGGTACTGTCTACGTCTGCCGTCCCGAGGCCAAGATACACTACGACGTTGCGGCGACCTTTGACTATAACGAGCTTAAATCCGACGACAAAAAATATGCCGAGGCGTTCGGAATACAGTATAAAAACCAGGATTCCATAAACGGTCGCGCTATCGCCGAGATGTACGATGGGAAAATGCTCGTACAAAATCCTCCGATGCCTCCGCTTGAGCGCGAGGAGCTTGACCGCGTTTACGCCCTGCCGTTTATGCGGAATTACCACCACTCATACGAAAAAATGGGAGGTGTTCCCGCAATTACAGAGGTAAAATTCTCGATCACACACAACCGCGGTTGCTTCGGTGCGTGCAATTTCTGCGCGCTCGCCTTTCACCAAGGACGAACGGTGCGTTCAAGAAGCATCGAGAGCGTAGTTGAGGAAGCCAAAAAGATAACCGAGCTTCCCGATTTTAAGGGATACATTCACGATATTGGCGGTCCAACGGCAAACTTCCGTTATCCTGCCTGCGAAAAGCAGCTCAAAGACGGGGTTTGCGCGTCAAGAAAATGCCTCGCCCCCACTCCCTGCAAAAACCTTGTTGCCGACCACACCGAGTACGTAAAGCTTATCGAGGAAGTCGAAAAGCTCACCAAGGTCAAAAAGGTATTTATCCGTTCGGGTATTCGCTTTGATTATCTGTTGCACGACGAGGACGACACCTTCTTCCGCAAGCTCGTCAAGGACAACGTAAGCGGTCAGCTTAAGGTTGCGCCTGAGCATTGCTCGTCAGCCGTTCTTTCTTGTATGGGCAAGCCCGAATTCGGCGTTTACGAGCGATTCCGCGAAAAATATTTCCGTCTTACCAAGGAGATCGGCAAGGAGCAGTATCTCGTACCCTATCTTATGTCGAGCCACCCCGGCTCTACTCTTAAGGATGCCCTTGAGCTTGCACTCTGCTTAAAGCGCGACAAGTACGCACCCGAGCAGGTCCAGGACTATTATCCCACCCCGGGAACGGCATCCACGGTCATGTTCAAGACGGGTATAAATCCGCTTACCATGAAGCGCGTATACGTGGCGACCGATTATCACGAAAAGCAGCTTCAGCGCGCACTTTTGCAATATAACCGTCCCGAAAACGCGCCTCTCGTCCGCGAAGCGCTCATAAAGCTCGGCAGAGAGGATCTTATCGGCTTTGACGAAAAGTGCCTTGTGCGCCCCGAAAACAAAAATTATCGCCCGTCCAAGAGTACTCAAAATATTGCAAAAAACAACACAAATAAATATCACGGCAAGGCGCAACCTAAGAAACAATCTCAAAACAAAAATTCTCAAAAACACAAGCGTTCTACTAAAAAATAAAACAAAACGGCGAAATGCAGTCTTGCATTTCGCCGTTTTACTTTATTTTAATTTTTCAACACAATTAAATACCAAAAAGCTTGAGCGCCTCGCGTGCGGCATTCTGTTCTGCCTCGCGCTTGGATTTTCCAACTCCGCGCCCAATAAGATTTGAGTTAAGTCTGACCTCAACCTCAAATTCCTTTGCGTGATCGGGACCGCTTTCTCCTACAACTGTATAGGTAGGAGTCATTCCGTCGCTGACCTGTGTGAGCTGCTGAAGCTCGGTTTTAGCATCGGAGTAAAGCATGCTCTCGCCATTGTCTATCTGATTTTTGATTATAGGTATCAAAAACTCTCTGACTCTGTCAATTCCGTCCTCACCCGCATCAAGAAATATTGCGGCAAGGAGTGCTTCAAACGCATCTTCAAGAATGGACTGACGGTTGCGGTTCTTTTCCTCTCCGTGTCCAAGATACAGATAATCTCCAAGTCCTATCTTTCTAGCATAGCTCGCGAGGGCCTGTGACTGAACGAGAGCCGCTCTCATGTGGGTAAGATCCCCCTCGGGAAGAGCTGCATATTTGGTAAACAGGTACTCACTTGTAACCAAGGACAGAACGGAATCTCCGAGAAACTCAAGTCTCTCGTTGCAAACGGCGTCCATTTTTCTTGCCTTAAGCTCGTGCGCGTAGGATGAGTGAGTCAACGCCTCAAAAAGCAGTTTTTTATTTTTAAACGTATAGCCTATTGCTTTTTCAAGAGCATTAATATCCGTCCTTTGCATCTTCTTCTCCTTTTAAAGTATTTTATCCAACATCTCGCCTATCGTCAGAAGCGAGCGCTCGGCGTATTTTTCATATTTCGCTATTTTTCCGCCCTTAACTCTCATGGGGAGCGACTCGATTATACCAAAGTTTGCGTTCATTGGGCAAAACTCACCGTTTCCGCCCTCCGACACGTAGTGCGCCATAGCGCCTATCATGGTAGTTCTCGGGAATACGGTCTTTTCCTCGCCAAGTGCGAGTGCCGCCGCGTTAAGTCCCGCAACAAATCCCGAGCCCGTCGATTCGATATATCCCTCGACTCCCGTCATCTGTCCGGCAAAGAAAATGTTTTCCTTATCCCTCATAGCATAGGTAGCGTCAAGCTTGCCCGGTGAATTTATATACGTGTTTCTGTGCATAACTCCGTAGCGCAAAAATTCCGCATTTTCAAGTCCGGGTATCATTCTGAATACCCTTCTCTGCTCGGGAAAGGTAAGATGCGTCTGAAATCCGACGAGATTATACATGCTTCCCTCGTCGTTTTCTCTGCGAAGCTGAACTACCGCGTGCGACTTACTTCCCGTTCGCTTGTCCACCAAGCCGACAGGCTTCAAGGGGCCGAAAAGAAGCGTGTCGCGTCCGCGTCTTGCCATGACCTCAACGGGCATACAGCCCTCAAAAACCTTGATATTTTTTTGCTCCTCTTTGTCAAATTCTTTAAGAGGCGCCTCATTCGCGCTGACAAGCGCCTCCCAAAAGGCGTTGTACTGCTCCTCGTTCATGGGGCAATTGATGTAATCCGCATCGCCCTTATCGTATCGAGAGGCAAAAAACGCCACGTCCATGTTTATGGTCTGCGCGTCCACAATGGGAGCCGCCGCATCAAAGAAATGAAGTCCCTCTCCTACGAGCTCTCGGCTTATATACTGCGCAAAAGCATCGGACGTCAAGGGCCCCGTTGCAATAACGGTAATTTCTCCCTCAATAAGCTCTGTCACCTCGCCCGAAACGACAGTTATATTCTCATTTTCTCTTATTTTTTTCGTAATATACGCGGAAAACTTATCTCTGTCAACTGCGAGCGCCGAGCCTGCGGGCACTCTCGTAGCGTCTGCTGCCTCCATAATAAGAGATCCCATGCGGCGAAGCTCCTCTTTAAGCAAGCCGACCGCATTTGTGGTGCTGTCCGAGCGCAGAGAGTTAGAGCAAACGAGCTCTGCAAAATTCTTTGAATGATGTGCGGGGGTATATTTTTCGGGCTTCATCTCGTATAGCCTTACCTTTATACCCCTTTTAGCTATCTGCCAAGCCGCCTCGCAGCCGGCAAGCCCCGCACCAAAAACGTTAACCGTTTTTTCCATTATTCATTATCTCCGTTTGCCGATGCCACGTAGGGCTTTTTGAACGAGCAACCGGATTTCTTACAAACGAGAGTGGGCTGTCCCTTCTTGCGGTAAAGCATCTCTCCGCACTGAGGACACTTTTCGTTCGTGGGAAGATCCCAAGATGAAAAATCACAGTCGGGATACTTCTCGCAGCTATAAAATACTGTCTTATTGCGTCCCGTTTTCATAACTATCTTCGAGCCGCACTTAGGACAAGGAACGCCTATGTCGCGCGTTTTCTGCTTGGTGAAATCACATTCGGGATAACGCACGCAAGCGAAGAAAGAGCCATAGCGTCCGCTTCTCTGAACCATATCAGAGCCACACTTCTCACACTTGAAGTCAGCGATAACAACCTTCTTTTCCTCGGTTGCGCTTTCCTCACTGTCCGTATCTACGGTCTTTGTGAGAGGCTTTGTGTTGCGGCAGGTCGGATAGTTCGGACAAGCGGCAAACTTACCGTATCTTCCGTTCTTTATGACCATACGGCTTCCGCACTTATCGCAGATTATGTCAGTCTCCTCAACGGGAACCTCGACCTCCTCAGAGGCCATCTTCACGTTAGCCGCGTCAAGCTCCTTTTCAAATCCTCCCCAGAACTCGGAAAGAACGCTGTTCATTTCCACTCCGCCGTTTTCTATGCTATCGAGTCTGTCCTCCATGTGAGCGGTAAACGCATAGTCGACTATATCAGGGAAGCTCTCCTTCATGAGCTTGTTCGTAAGCTCACCCGTAGGCGTGGGAACAAGCGACTTGCCCTCGCGCTTTACGTAGTTACGGGTAATGATAGTTGTAATGATCGTAGCAAACGTACTCGGACGTCCTATACCCTTTTCCTCAAGGAACTTGATAAGAGATGCGTCGTTGTATCTCGCGGGCGGCTCGGTAAAGTGCTTTGCAGGGTCAGTTGAAACAAGAGCTACCTTCTGTCCCTCCTTAATGTCGGGCAGACGGATATTTCTCTGCTCTCTTACCTCGTCGGCAGCGCGGACGGTATCCTCCTCGCTTTCCTCATAAACCGCCATATATCCCTGGAAATCAACGGTATATCCGCTAGTTCTGAAAACGTAGCCTGCCGCCTCGAAATCAGCCGTAACGGTCGAAAGCACCGCGCTTTCCATTTGGCTTGCTATAAATCTCTCCCAGATAAGCTTATAGAGCTTAAACTGGTCATTTGTCACGTACTTTCTTATTTTTGCGGGTTCGAGGTCGATGCGCGAGGGTCTTATTGCCTCGTGCGCGTCCTGCGCGCCTGCCTTTTGCTTGTAGCTTCTTGCTGTTGAGGGATAGTACTTATCGCCAAACTTTTCGCCGATATAGACTCTTGCCTCCTCCTGTGCCTGTGCGGAAACTCTCTGTGAGTCGGTACGCATGTAGGTTATAAGACCTTGAACGCCGCCGTTCTCTGAACCAACGTTAACACCCTCGTAAAGCTCCTGCGCTATACGCATGATCTTCTGCGACTGGAATCCGAGCTTCTTTGCTGCTTCCTGCTGCATGGTGGACGTGGTAAAGGGAGGCGCGGGAAGCTTCTTTTTCTTGGACTTACGAACCGAGCTCACGCTGAAATCGGAAGCGCTTACCGCATTTACGACCTTCATAGCGTCCTCTTCGCATTTGAGCTTCATCTTGCCCTTGGCGTTGCCATAAAAGCGAACTGTAAATTCCTGATTATCAGATGCGCAAAGCGTTGCGTCAACAGTCCAGTACTCAACGGGCTTGAATGCTCTTATCTCCTCCTCACGCTCAACGATAATTCTAGTCGCTACCGACTGAACGCGTCCTGCGGAAAGACCGCTTCTTACGTGCTTCCAAAGGAACGGAGAAAGCTTGTATCCCACTATTCTGTCGAGAATTCTTCTCGCCTGCTGGGAGTTTACGAGATCCATATCAATAGCTCTCGGCTCCTTGATTGCCGCCTTAACAGCCGGTTTGGTGATCTCATTGAAGGTTACACGGAGCGTGTTTTCGGGCTTTATGCCGAGCGCCGTTGCCAGATGCCAAGAAATTGCCTCTCCCTCGCGGTCAGGGTCGGTTGCGAGGAATATCTTATTTGCATTCTTTGCTTCCTTCTTTATGTCCTTGATAAGATCGCCCTTGCCTCTTATGTTTATATAATGAGCCTCAAAGCCGTTCTCGATATCAACTCCAAGCTTGCTC
Source organism: Oscillospiraceae bacterium (assembly GCA_015063335.1). The sequence goes on from SVUH01000036.1 coordinate 10,678, forward strand.
TTGGGAAGATCTCTTACGTGTCCCTTAGATGCGATCACCTTGTAGTTCGTTCCGAGATAGCCCTTAATTGTAGCGGCCTTGGAGGGTGATTCCACTATAACAAGATTTGCCATATATTTTTCCTTTCAATGTTCTTTATGTCCTCGGCACTCACGCCTGCTTTTTGTAAGCTCCTCCCGGCTGGGAGATTATGAGTCCCGATATTTCAAGTAACGTAAGCGACGTTATTACGTCCCGTATGTCCGCGCCGCGCGATGCTATATCGTCGGGCACAAAAGCCACACCGTCAGGGATCAGAGAATATATCTCTCTGGTCTTAACGTCAAGTGTTTGCAGAATACTCTTATCAAGCGTGTTATTCACAGCTTGTGTGTTTACCTGTGCGTTCTGCGCCTCGGTAGGCTCTTCTGATTTTTCATTTTCCGCCTTTTCGGACTCTGCGTCGTATCTTCCGCGATAAAAAACGTCCGATACTCCGTACTCCTTGAGCGTTCTTTCGTCAAAGTCGGAATGCTTGGTTGCCCACGCAAGCCTTTTGAAATTAAAGGTGTCGTGGTAAAGAAAATCGTAATGATTTATTAGGTCGTTTGCCGAGAGAACTACGTTCGCACCGCTTTGTATAAGTTCGTTCGGTCCTGTCGCCGTAGCCTCACCTATCTGCCCCGGCAAGGCAAAAAGCTCTCTGCCCTGAGAGATAGCTCTCGAAGCGGTTATCAGCGCGCCGCTTCGCTTTGGCGCCTCAACCACGAGCACTCCGTTTGACATACCGCTTATTATGCGATTTCTTATCGGAAAATTGTTCGGCAGAGGTCGTTCAAACGGCGGAAACTCGGATATTACCGCGCCGTGCTTTGCGATCTTGCGCATAAGCTTTGCGTGCTCCTTCGGATAGACCACAGAAAGTCCGCAACCGAGAACGGCAACGGTTTCTCCACCCGCCTTAAGTGCCGCCGCGGCACAGACTCCGTCTATACCGAGCGCCATTCCGCTAACCACGCAAACTCTCGCCGCAGACAGCTCATAAGCTATTTTATACGCGGAGCGCTTTCCGTATTCGCTCATTTTTCTCGTGCCGACCATTCCAATACAAAGTCTTTGATCGACATTCGGGAGCTTTCCAAGACAATAAAGCATTACGGGCGGGTTTTCGATAGTACGCAGACGCGCGGGATAGCGCTCGTCCGTGTATCCTATTACGTCTATTCCCTGCCTCTGACAGTATTTAAGATACTTATAAGAAAGCTCAAGCGATTTATCCGCAAGACGCTCCTTAGTTATAGTCTTAAGTCCCTCTATCTGCTCTATCTCCTCAGCCGACATTCTGTAAACGTCGTAAGGATCATCAAAGCTCGCAACAAAGCTTGGAAACTCCTTCGACGCGATGCCGAATTTCTCCGCAAGCCATATCCAATAGAGTGCGTTTTCGTCTTTTCTCATATGCTTCCCCTTACTGTTTCCCAAATGCATATAGAAGCGGCAGCCGCCGCGTTGAGCGACTCAGCATCCTCACGCATGGGAATGATAACACAGTCACTGCACGCACGTATCACACCGTCCGTAAGCCCGTGTCCCTCGTTTCCGATAACGAAGCAGTCGCCCGCCGCAAGTCTTATCTCACCGATATTTCGGGAGTTCTCGGCAAGTGCGGTAGCATATACTCTGCGACCGTCGCCCACAAGCTCGCCAATGAAGCTCGGGAGCATTTCTGCCTCCACGCTTTGAGTGCGCATTTTAAATACCGCACCCATAGCGGCACGAATGGTCTTCGGATTATAAATATCGGCGCAATCGTCCGTAATTATAAGCCTGTCAATACCAAGCGCATAGCAGCTTCGCATGACCGTTCCAAGGTTCCCGGGGTCTCGCAGGGACTCGGCAATAAGTATTTTTTTCTCCTTGCTCGGAATAAACTCTCCGACCTCGTGAAGTGAACTCAAAGCATGTGCGACGGTAATTACACCCTCGGGTGCTTTCTCCTCGCTCATCTTTTCGAAAACGGAGTCGCTGACCTCTAGGACAGTATCGGGAGTTATTCTTCCCTCGGATAAAGCCGTGTCAACGACACGTCGAAGCACGTCGTTCATAGGGCTTTTGCAAACAACGTATTTGATTTTCACATCTGACGAAAGAGCCTCTCCAAGAAGCTTGATCCCGTCAAAGCGGAAGAGTCCGCTTTCACGGCGATTTTTCTTTTCGGCAAGCCCGCATACGAACTTCACAAGCGGATTTTGCCTTGAGCTTATTACCTCTTTATTCATACGCGCGCCTCCTTTTTTACACAAATAAAACCCCGTGAAAACGGGGTTTTATAGCTCTGATTAAAGAGCTGCTTTTGACTTTTCTGCGAGAGCTGCGAAAGCTTCCTTGTCGGAAACTGCGATCTCTGCGAGCATCTTACGGTTGAGATCGATGCCAGCGAGCTTAAGACCGTGCATAAAGGTAGAGTAGTTCATACCGTTTACCTTTGCCTGTGCGGAAATACGAGCGATCCACAGTCTGCGGAAATCTCTCTTCTTCATCTTTCTGCCGGCAAATGCATAGTTTCCGCTCTTGAGAACGGCTTGCTTTG
>SVUH01000037.1 GCA_015063335.1 Oscillospiraceae bacterium
TCGCTAAGCTCGACCAGACCGGTGTTGGTAAGCTCATGAACATGGCTGTTACTCTTGGTAGACCTGTTAACCCCAAGCTCCACGTAGGTATCTGCGGTGAGCACGGCGGTGACCCCACGTCTGTTGAGTTCTGCCACAAGATCGGACTTGACTACGTTTCCTGCTCGCCCTTCCGTGTTCCGATTGCACGTTTGGCTGCTGCGCAGGCTGCAATTTCCAACAAGTAATTTAAAAATTACTATAACAATAAAAGCCTTGCAGGTTTTTCCTGCAAGGCTTTTTGCTTTTAAATTTATATGCTTGTGTTTTTCTTGATTTCTTCTGCCGCCGCAAGTATCTTTGAAAGTCTTACGTTAAGTCCCGATTTTGAGATCGGCGGCTCGTGAAGCAACGCAAGCTCCGCCATTGATGCCGAATCGTTTTCAAGCCGCAATCGCGCGGTATATTCAACGTCCGCACCGAGAAGATGTAGCTTATCGTTCGACATCAAGGCTTCTATTGCCTCGATCTGCCGTCTTGTAGCATCAACCGATCTTGATATATTGCGCGTTACGCAGTTGGTAGCTCTGTTTTCGTTATTACGTATTTCGCGCTCAATACTGAAATTCTGCAAATCAAAGCTTGCCCGCGTTGCGCCAAAGAAATACAAAAGATCAGCAATTTTTGAGTTGCTCTTATAGTAAAGCCCTATTTTGGACGGGCGCTTTACGCACCCGGGCGCTGAAACGTTTTTTTCAAGCAGAGCGGCAAGCGCTTCTGCTCTTTTTTCGTTTATCACGGAAATCTCGAGATGATATCCCGTTTTAGGTCTGCTGAACGCGGCGGAGGAAATAAACACACCTCTGAAAAATTGCTGCTTACATTCGGGACACCGAAAGCCTATCAATGAAGCCAAGTCAGGGTTATCCGTTTTGTCGATAGCATTAAAAATGGTGCTTACCGAACGTGCATCAAACATTAATTCATACGCCTTATGCCCTCCGCGCGACCTTTGTTCGATCGCGCACGGCGCACCTGACGAAAAATGCGTATCAATTATTTTTCCTGCGCGCTCTGCATCCGCATATCTGTAAAAGGACGCTTTCATTTCTCTGCCCTTACCCGTAGCCTTGGTACCGTAAAGCAATCCGCAAAGATACGCCTTATGACAACAGCTTTTATTTAACGGAAGCTCATAAAGCTCCGCGGCAACTTCCTCTGTCAAGGATCTCGTTTCAGTCTTCACTCTATCACCTCTACCTCTCGTTTAAGTTCAACTCCGGTATGCTTCATAACAGTCTCGACCACAAGCTCCTCAAGTCGCATAACGTCTTGGAATGTGGCGTTATCCGCATTTATTATAAAGCCTGCGTGCTTTTCCGACACCATAGCGCCTCCCACACGCGCGCCCTTTAATCCGCAAGCCTCTATAAGCCGTCCTGCAAAATCTCCCTCGGGGCGCTTAAAATAGCTTCCCGCGCTTGGATATTGCAGAGGTTGCTTTTGCTTACGGTTTTCGATAAGCTCGCGCATTTTCTCGCGTATCGCCTCGCTATCCCCCACATCAAGCTCCATAAGCGCTTCAAGGCAAATCAGCGATTTATCCTTTTTATAAATACTGTCTCTATATCCGAATTCATGATTTTCCAAAGTAACTACGGAGCCGCTTTTTCTGTCGTATGCGCGGCTTTTCTTTACCACGTTCTCCATAGCGTCCCCGTATGCTCCCGCGTTCATAAATACGGCGCCGCCTACACTTGCGGGAATACCGCAAGCGAATTCAAGCCCCGAAAGTCCTGCTTCGCACGCGGCGCTTGAAAGCTGCGGCAGGCTTGCTCCCGCATCTGCGATAATTCTGCTCCCGTCAATTCGGCTATTTTTCGCACCCGAGGTAAAAACAGCGCAAAGCTCAAGATACTTATCCGAAAAAAGCGTATTTGAAGCGTTACCGATAATGCAAATCCTTTGCTCTCCTCTATCTAAAACGGACGCGCAAACGGCTATCTCCTCGGCACTCTTTGGAAAGAGCGCAAGAGCGCAAGTTCCGCCTATACGAAAGGTGGTTTTTCCCTTTATGCTGAAATTTTCTTTATATTCTATTTTGTGCTTTTTCAGTTCCGATAAAAGCGCATTCGAGATCATAAAGCTTCCTCACCAAGAATAAAATTCACTATATCACCAAAGCTATCAGAAATATGGGTAATATTCATATCGTCAGGGCATGCCTTGCCGTCGGGATTATACCAGCAGGTATCTATTCCAAAATTAAGTCCGCCTCTCATGTCAGAGGTCAATGAATCTCCGATAATAAGCGCACGACTCTTATCAAAGCCGTCAATACTGTCAGCAACGTGCTCAAAAAAGTGAACCGAGGGCTTTTGAAAGCCAATATTATCCGAAATAAATACGTTTTCAAAATATCTGTCAATTCCGCACCGCGCGTATCTGCCGCGCTGAATGACCTCAAGACCGTTTGTGACTATAAACATTCTCGCCTTTCCGAAAAGTGCGCAACACATCTCTTCCGCGCCATCGAGAAGATAGCCTTTCTCTGAAATTCTACTCTCGTATTCGCGAGCTATCTTATTTACCTCCGCTTTTTCTCCCAAGGCCTCAAGCAGCAGCTCAAATCGACGGACAAGAAGCTCCTTTTTTGATATTTCTCCACGCTCGTGAAGCTTCCAAAGCGAGTCGTTTATACCGCTATATAATTTTATCTTTTCGTCGGTCGGCTGTATTCCGTTATTATCAAGTGTTTCCCAAAGAGCTTCTCGCTCACTTTTAAGAAAATCAAGCAGCGTTCCGTCGGCATCAAAAAGCAAAAAATCGTAGCGCATACGCACCTCCAATTACCCTTATATATTACATTATACTACGTTTTCAAGTTTTTTTCAACGGGTAAGTAAAATAATTATTAAATCCCTTGAAAAAATCAAGTAAATGAGGTATAATATTATAATGTATAGTTGTATGCTTACGAAGGCATATTTTTACATAAAAAAGCAAAAAGCAGAAAGGAGAAAGCATGAAGATAATCGGTGTTACAGGCCCTACGGGTTCAGGAAAAACATTACTTACCGAATATTTTGCGAGTCTTAACATAACTACGATAAACGCAGACGAGCTATATCATTCAATGCTCATTCCCCCGTCTGCCTGCCTTGATGCTATACGTGAGAAATTCGGAGATGAGGTCTTTTCAGAGGACGGCGAGCTCAGTCGCGAAAAGCTTGGCAGGATCGTTTTCAATGATAAAGAAAAGCTTGATCTTCTCAACGACACTGTTCTCGGCATAGTGCTTGACGAAATCAGACGTCAGATCGCTATACTTGAGGAAAGCGGAAATGACTTTTTAATAATTGATGCGCCCACGCTTATCGAATCGGGCTTTCACCGCGAATGCGACACAGTAATTTCCATTATTGCGCCCAAAGACGAGCGCATTAAGCGCATTTCTTTACGCGATAACATACCCTTTGAGAGAGCCACGGAACGAGTCCGCGCTCAAAAGGAAGACAGCTTTTATATAGAAAACTCTCACGAGGTCATATACAACGACTCCACAGAGTTCGACTTTATTTTTAAGATAAAGGAAACTGCAAAAAAATACTTAAAAATTTGATTTAAAAGGAGATTTTTATGCGACGTTTTACGAGAATCGCGATAATAGCAATTATAATTGCAGCCTCAATTTTATTTGGCGTTATGATAAATCTCCTTTGGAGCGCTTTCCAGCGCTACATATATCCCGATAACTACTTAAATTACGTTCAGCAGTACGCATACGAATATAACGTCCCCGAACCTTTGATTTTAGCGGTTATCAAAACCGAGAGCAATTTCGACCCGCGAGCAGAGTCGAGCGTCGGCGCGCTTGGACTTATGCAGATGATGCCGTCTACCTTTCTTGAGCTTACCTCAGACGAGCATCTCGGAGAAAACCTTTCAGAGGAAGACCTTTTTATTCCCGAGATCAGTATAAGATACGGCACGTATTACCTTAGCCTCATGCACAAGCAGTTTGATAACAACTGGGATAATGCGCTGTGTGCCTACAACGCAGGGCCCGGAAACGTAACGAAGTGGCTCTCCGATCCCGAATATTCCGACGGCAACGGCAATCTCACCTACATACCGTTCAAGGAAACCCGAAATTATCTGCAAAAGGTAAATAAGTACAAAGAAACATACAGAAATCTATATTACACGAGTATTGAGGAGATCAAAGAGTATGAGCAATAACAAAAGTCTTGAATATAAAAAGCAGACTGTCTACCAAAAGGCTGATGCGTGCGTTACCAAAGCCGCATTTGAGTACGCAGAGGAATATAAAAAATATCTTGACAACAGCAAGACCGAGCGCGAGGCGGTAAAGACCTCTATTGCCCTCATTGAGGCAAAGGGCTATCGCGAGTACAAGCTCGGAGATAAAATATCGGCAGGTGACAAGCTTTACTACAACAACCGCGGTAAAAATCTTTTCGCTATCTCCGTCGGCACTGAACCGATAAACAACGGTATCCGCATTGTGGCGGCGCACGTTGATTCCCCCAGAATAGATCTTAAGCCCTGCCCTCTTTACGAGGACGGCGGTATGGCATTTTTCAAGACGCACTACTACGGCGGTATACGCAAGTATCAGTGGTTAGCACTCCCCTTGGCGCTTCACGGAGTAGTTGCACTCAGCGACGGCACTGCGGTTGACGTATGCGTCGGAGAGGACGAGGGCGATCCGCAGTTTTATATAAACGACCTGCTTCCCCACCTCGACCGTGACGCTCAAAAGAAGGTCAGCGAGCTTATTTCTGGAGAGCAGCTCAACATTCTCCTCGGTAGCATGCCCTACGGCGAGGACAATTCCGTAAAGCAGAATGTTCTTCGTATACTCAATGAAAAATACGGTATTTGCGAGGACGATTTCCTTTCGGCAGAGCTTTGCGTGGTGCCCGCGATGAAGGCAAGAGATATTGGTTTTGACCGCTCTCTTATCGGCGCTTACGGTCACGACGACAAGGTATGCGCATACCCTGCCCTCACAGCTCTCCTTGAAAACACCGACAGCGAGCACACTCTTATGTGCATACTCGCAGACAAGGAAGAAACGGGAAGCGACAGCCTTTTCGGTATGCAAAGCGACCTTATGCTTGATATTATAGCAGAGCTATCCCTAAATCTCGGTGGAAATGAAAGAGTCGTAAGACAAAATTCAAAGTGTCTCTCGGCAGACGTTTCCTGCGCATACGACCCGAACTTTTCTGATGCATTTGAAAAGCAAAACACCCCCATGCTTGCGTGCGGCGCGGTATTTATGAAATATACGGGCTCGGGCGGAAAGTCCTCGACTAACGATGCTTCTGCCGAATATCTCGGCTGGCTTCGCTCAATTCTTGAAAAGGACGGCGTGGTATGGCAGACGGGCGAGCTTGGAAAGGTTGACAGAGGCGGCGGTGGAACCGTTGCAAAGTATATCTCCAAGCACAATATAGAAACTATTGACCTCGGTGTTCCCGTAATTTCAATGCACGCTCCCTGCGAGGTTATAGCAAAGGTTGACCTTTACGAAACTCACCGCGCTATAAACGCATTCTTTAAATACTGATTTTAAGCTTTTAGGAGTTCTATGTTAGACAGACTTAAAGAGGCAGAAGCCCGATATATCGGAATAGAAAAACAGCTTGAAGATCCCGACGTTTTCTCAAATCAAGAAAAATTCACTACTCTGATGAAGGACTACAAGGCTCTTACCCCGATAATTGAAAAATTCCGCGAGTACAGCCGTACCGCTTCCGACAACGAGGCGGCACGCGAGATGCTTGATACGGAAACCGATGCTGACCTCAAAGAAATGATATTTGAGGAAATAAAAGAAACACGCGAAAAAATGGACGTGCTTCTTGACGAGCTCAAAATATTGCTTTTGCCGCGCGACCCTAATGACGGCAAAAACGTCATGGTCGAAATACGAAGCGGCGCGGGCGGTGAGGAAGCGGCACTCTTTGCAGGCGTTCTCTACCGCATGTATTCGATGTACGCACAAGCCGCAGGCTTCAAGACCTCGCTTATGAGTGCAAACGAAACAGAGCTCGGCGGATTTAAAGAAATTACCTTTATGATCGAGGGTGACGGCGCATACTCCCGCTTCAAGTTTGAAAGCGGTGTTCACCGCGTTCAGCGTGTTCCCGAAACGGAGTCCCAAGGACGTATACAGACCTCTACGGCGACAGTTGCCGTGCTTCCCGAGGCAGAGGACGTGGCTATTGAGATAAATCCTGCTGACATCACCATTGAATCCTGCAAGTCAAGTGGCGCGGGAGGTCAGCACATCAACAAGACTGAATCCGCAGTCAGACTTACTCACAAGCCCACGGGTATTGTTATCGAATGTCAGGAGGAGCGCAGTCAGTTCAAAAACAAGGACAAGGCATTGAAGATGCTCAAAACCAAGCTTTACGACATGAAGATGCAGGAGCAGAATGATAAAATTGCGTCAGACAGAAAAAGTCAGGTTGGCACAGGCGACCGAAGCGAGCGTATACGCACGTATAACTATCCGCAGGGCCGCATAACCGACCACAGAATCGGTCTTACTCTCTTTTCGCTTGAAAGCTTTTTGAACGGAAATATAGGCGATATGATAGACGCTCTTATCACCGCCGATACCGCAGAAAAGCTCAAAGCATCGGAATAAAACGCATAGGAAGTACGTCATGCAGACAAAAATTTTCAAAATCTCCACGGATATCCCCGACCTTTCGGCGATAAAGGAATGTGCGTCTATCATAAAGGACGGAGGACTTGTCGCTTTTCCGACGGAAACCGTTTACGGTCTTGGCGCGTCGGCTATCGACGAAAATGCCGCAAAAAAGATATATGCCGCCAAGGGCAGACCGTCGGACAACCCATTAATAATTCACGTATCCTCACCCGATGACGCGGCTAAATACGCCTACGTAAACGAGCTTTACGAAAAGCTTGCGAAGGCTTTTATGCCGGGGCCTTTGACGGTGATTTTAAAAAAGAAGGACGTTGTTCCCTTTGGAGTCACCGGTGGGCTTGATACGGTCGCTGTACGCTGTCCGTCTCACCCTATCGCGCTTTCTCTGATAGGGGCTGCGGGTGTGGCTATTGCCGCTCCGTCCGCAAATCTCTCGGGAAGCCCCTCGCCGACCTGTGGCTCGCATGTGATCTCCGACCTTGACGGCGTGATCGACGCTATTATAGACGGCGGAGAATGTGAAATAGGACTTGAATCCACGATAGTCAAAATTGAGGATAACAAGCTTATTCTTCTTCGTCCCGGCGCAATTACGGCGGATGCGCTCAGGTGCGTTTGCGAGAACGTTGAGATATCCTCTGCGGTTACAGAGGCGCTTGCGGAAAACGAAAAGCCGATCTCCCCGGGAATGAAATACAGGCATTATGCACCCACAGTTCCGCTCGTTCTGCTTGAGGGTGAGAACGAAACCGTTATGAAGTTTTTGCACAATGCGCAGAATGCCGAAAAGTGCGCTATACTCTGCTACCATGAGGAGCTTTACAAATTAAGATCGGAGCGGATAATAGACATAGGCAGTGAGAATGACCTTCAAGCGCAGGCACAAAGACTTTTTGCGGCGCTCCGCAAGGTGGACGAGCTTGACTGCGACGTAGTCTACGCGCATCTGCCCCCAAAGGACGGCATTGGCCTTGCGCTCTACAACCGCCTTATCCGTGCGGCGGCGCATACCGTGCTTCACATAACTCCAAACAATATAAAACACCACTAATACATATATCAAGGACGGTAAGTAAATGGCTAAAAAAGCAAAGAACACAAAAACTGTTGAAGAAATAGTATATGCACCCGTTCAAAACCAGATAATAACCGAGACTATTGAGAAAAACTATATGCCTTACGTTATGAGCGTTATAGTTTCTCGTGCGATCCCCGAAATAGACGGACTCAAGCCTTCTCACAGAAAGCTTCTTTACACCATGTATAAAATGGGACTTCTTACAGGTCCTCGCACCAAGAGTGCTAATATCGTAGGTCAGACAATGAAGCTCAACCCTCACGGTGATATGGCTATATACGAAACAATGGTGCGCCTTACAAAGGGTAACGAATCGCTGCTCCACCCCTTTATCGACTCCAAGGGAAGCTTTGGTAAGCAATACTCTGCAAATATGAAGTTTGCCGCGTCGCGTTACACCGAGGCAAAGCTCGACTCATTCTGTGGTGAGCTGTTCCGCGGCATAGACAAGGATGCGGTTGACATGGTGGACAACTACGACGGCACCATGAAGGAGCCCGTCCTGCTTCCTACCACCTTTCCTAACGTGCTTGTAACACCCAACACGGGTATTGCGGTCGGTATGGCTTCGTCTATCTGCTCGTTTAACCTCTCGGAGGTCTGCGACGGAACTATCGCGCTCTTGAAAAATCCCCGCTTGACTACGGAGAAAATGCTCGATATAATCAAGGCTCCCGACTTCCCCGGTGGCGGCGCTATAATATACAATCGCGAGGACATGCGACAGATTTTTGAAACGGGCTCGGGCTCTGTCAAGATCCGTTCGCGCTATAACTACGACAAGGTGCAGAACTGTATTGATATTATACAGATTCCCTACTCCACCTCGATCGAGCTTATTCTTAACAGAATTTCCGACCTTGTAAAGGAAGGAAAGCTTAAGGAGATAGTCGATTTCCGCGACGAGATCGACCTTTCGGGCTTTAAGCTCACGCTTGACTTGCGCCGCGGAGTGGACCCCGACAAGCTTATGACAAAGCTCTTTAAGCTTACTCCTCTTGAGGACAGCTTCAAGTGCAATTTCAATATTCTGGTAAATTCAACTCCAAAGCAAATGGGTATTGTGGAAATACTCTCCGAATGGATAAAATTCAGAATATCCTGCCTCTCCCGCGAGCTTCAGTTTGACCTTAAAAAGAAGAAGGACAAGCTGCATCTCTTACTTGGACTTGGAAAAATACTGCTTGACATCGACAAGGCTATAAAGATCATCCGTCACACGGAAAAGGAGGAGGACGTTATCCCCAACCTTATGTCGGGCTTTAACATTGATGAAATTCAGGCAGAGTATATCGCTGAGATCAAGCTGCGCAACCTCAACAAGCAGTACATCATTAACAGGATCAACGAGATCGAGGGCTTGCAGAATGAGATCGCGCATATTGAGGACATCTTGAAGGACGAGCTCAAGCTCAAGGCGCTTATTTCCTCACAGCTTACCGAGATCAAGAAAAAGTACGGTCAGCCCCGCCGCTCACAGCTCATTCACACCGATGACATCGAAACGTATAACGAAACCGAGGAAATTGAGAACTTCAACGCCCGCGTTTATCTGACTCGCGAGGGATATTTCAAGAAGATAACCTTGCAGTCCTTGCGTGGAAACGACGAGCACAAGCTCAAAGAGAACGACGAGATACTCTCGTCCTTTGATACGGACAACCTCTCCGAGCTTGTTTTCGTTACCGACAAGTGTCAGCTGTATCGCGTAAAGACCGCCGACTTTGAATGCTGTAAGGCATCTGCCATGGGTGAATATCTCCCTGCAAAGCTTGGCATGGACGACGGTGAAAAGCCGATATTCATGAAGATACACAAGGGCTGGTCAGAGGGCGAGAACTTCGTATTCATCTTTGAAAACGGTAAGGGTGTACGTATTCCCGCGACTGTTTACGAAACCAAGGCGCCAAGACGTAAGCTTGTTAATATCTGTTCAAGTGCTTCTCCCTTGGTGGGTGTTTTCTACGAGAAAGAAAAGGATCCGTTTGACTTTATTATGGTCAACAACGCGGACAAGGCAATAATTATCAAAACCGCTCTCGTTCCTCAGAAGACTACCCGTACCTCGGGCGGTGTTACGCTTATGACCTTGAAAAAGGGACAAAAGATCGTCGACTGCACAAGTAATATAGAAGCAAGGTATCCCGACACAAAGGGCTGCCGCAAGCTGAAGATCCCCGCTTCCGGTCAACAGCTTGGCACGGGTGAGGCAAAGATCGAGCAGCTCAAAATAGACGGCTGATCCGGAAAGGAAAAATACAATGAATAAAACTACTTTATTTGTAAGAATCATGTGCTGGGCGCTTGCAGGACTTATGCTTGTGGGCGGAATCGCATCCGTATTAATATTTTTGTTTTAACTTCCGTATAGAGGAAACAACATGAAAATTCTTATAATTTATTCGACCAAAGGCGGAGTAAGTAAGGAGTGCGCCAATATGCTTTACGGTAAATTAGCCGGCAGCTTTGAGGTATCAGTATACGATATAAACGACGCACCGCCATCCCCCGATGGCTTTGACGTTGCGGTAATAGGCGGTTCAATACGTTTTGGAAAGCTAAACAAAAAGCTTAAAGCTTACATGAAGACGCATGCTCAAAAGCTTTCCGACATGAATACGGCGCTATTTATTTGCTGTGGATTTACCGATAGCTTTGAGGACTATGCTTCAATGCAGATTCCTAAGCAGCTTATTCCCTCCCTCGGCACTCATTTTTTCGGAGGTGAGTTAAAGCCTCAAAAGCTTAAAGGGATCGACAAGTGGATAGTAAAAACACTTCGCGCCGACATGTTAAACGACGATTTCGAAGCCCCCGATCCCGACAAATCTCCCCTGCCCGAGATCATACCCGAAAACATTTACAGATTGGCAGATAGAATACGCGAGCTTCTGTAAAAAGTACATATTTGCGCTACTATACGTGTCCGTTTTTGTTCAAGTCGCCAAATCAAAAAAACTTGACAAACAGCTCAAAATATGGTATCATATATAGGTAGCGCAAATACGCTTGACCCACTAGCTCAGACGGTAGAGCACTTGACTTTTAATCAAGGGGTCCGGAGTTCGAGTCTCCGGTGGGTCACCAAAAACAACCTAAATCGCTCTGCGATTTAGGTTGTTTTTATTTTGCAACGAAAACCACCAGCAGTGCTGGTGGTTTTCGTTGCTTTTTATTAGATCAATAGATCTTATTTGAAGTATTCAACCGCGGACTCAAACATCATCATGTCGTAGTTACCCTCGACGTTCTTGTAAAGTCCGTCCGAGAATCTCTCGGAGTGTCCCATCTTTCCGAATACGTGACCGTCGGGAGAGGTTATTCCCTCGATTGCCGCGCAGGAGTTATTGGGATTAAAGAGAATATCAGACGTAGGCTTTCCGCTAAGGTCAACATACTGAGTTGCGATCTGTCCGTTCTCCGCAAGACGCGCGATAAGCTCGTCGGAAGCGAGGAATCTTCCCTCACCGTGAGAGATCGGCACGTTATAAACGTCGCCAACCTTTGCCTTTGCAAGCCAAGGAGATTTATTGGACGCAATTCTTGTGCGAACTATTCTCGACTGGTGACGTCCAATAGAGTTAAACGTCAAGGTGGGGCAAGAAGCATCGGTATCTATTATCTCTCCGTAAGGAACAAGACCGAGCTTGATTATAGCCTGGAATCCGTTACAGATACCGCACATAAGTCCGCCTCTTACCTTAAGAAGCTTATTAACCTCTTCCTTGATAACGCCGTTACGGAAGAACGCAGTAATGAACTTACCCGATCCATCGGGCTCGTCACCACCGGAGAATCCACCGGGAACGAAGATGATCTGCGACTGAGCTGCAAGTCTTGCAAACTCCTCAACGGAATCGGAAATTCCCTTAGAGGAAAGGTTATTTATTACGAATATCTCGGGCTGTGCTCCTGCGCGCAGGAATGCCTTAGCTGAATCGTACTCACAGTTAGTTCCGGGGAATACGGGGATAAGCACCTTAGGACGGTCGCACTTGATAAGTGCAGGTGCACGATCCTCACATTCATAGCTGAACGTGGGTATCTCACCCTCTGCCTCGGTCGCATTTACGGGAAATACCTTTTCAAGTACGTTCTCGTAGTCAGCGTAAAGAGCAGTCATATCGACCGTTTCCACGCCAAACGTGATAGCGTTCTCATTGGTAGTAACACCGAGAAGCTGTCCGCAAGCACATGATCCGTCAGCGATCTCAAGTATAAACGAGCCGTAGCTGTATTTAAACAGGTCGTTCATATCAATACCGTCGGCATACTTAAATCCAACGTCGTTACCGAACGACATCTTCATTATTGCCTCTGCAACACCGCCGTAGGTAGGCGTATAAGCCGCGAGAACCTTGCCGTCCTCGACAAGCGCTCTTACCTTATTATAAAGAGCTATGAGAGACGAAGCAACGGGAAGTCCGTTTTCGTCATACTCGGGAGAGATCCAATAAACCTTGCTATCAGCCTTCTTAAATTCGGGAGTTACGACCTCGCCCGTCTTTCCCGTTGTAACGGCAAAGGAAACGAGCGTGGGAGGAACGTCGATATTTTCAAAGCTTCCGCTCATGGAGTCCTTACCGCCAATAGATGCGATTCCAAGGTCCTTCTGAGCCATAAATGCGCCGAGAAGAGCTGCCATGGGCTTGCCCCATCTTGCGCTGTCCTTCTTGGGCTTTTCAAAATATTCCTGGAAGGTCAGGTATACGTCCTCAAACGAAGCGCCGCCTGCAATCATCTTGGATACAGACTCAACTACCGCGAGATATGCACCGTGGTAGGGGCTCTTTTCGGATATGAAGGGGTTATAGCCCCATGCCATATAAGAGCAGGTATCGGTGTCCTTAGACTCGACAGAGATCTTATTAACCATTACCTGCGAGGGAGTGCTCTGGTTCTTACCGCCGAAAGGCATCATTACTGTGCCTGCACCGATAGTAGAGTCAAATCTCTCAGAAAGACCTCTCTTGGAGCATACGTTAAGGTCGGTTGCAAGGGCGCTCATGCGCTCGCCAAAGCTTCCGCGCGTTACCTTATCAAAGCTCTCGGGGGCTTTCGCAACGATATCAATGTGCTTCTCTGCTCCGTTGGAGTTGAGGAACTCGCGCGAAAGGTCAACGATAACCTTTCCATTCCAATGCATTACGAGTCTGGGAAGCTCGGTAACGGTTGCAACGATAGTTGCCTCAAGGTTCTCCTTGCCCGCAAGCTCAACGAATTTTGCCGCATCGTTCTTATCAACGACAACAGCCATTCTTTCCTGCGACTCACTGATAGCAAGCTCCGTGCCGTCAAGTCCCTCGTATTTCTTGGGAACTGCGTTGAGGTTGATGTTAACGCCGTTCCCAAGAAATACGA
>SVUH01000004.1 GCA_015063335.1 Oscillospiraceae bacterium
GATTACGGGTGCCTTCTCATCAAAGAACACCTCCACAGGTGATACCTTCTGTGATGAGAAGGCACCCGTAATCCTCGAATCTATGGAGTTCCCGGAGCCTGTTATCCGTGTTGCTATCGAGCCTAAGACTCGCGCAGGACAGGAGAAGATGGGTATCGCTCTTGCAAAGCTTGCAGAGGAAGACCCCACGTTCCGTACCTACACAGATGAGGAGACCGGTCAGACCATCATCGCAGGAATGGGTGAGCTTCACCTTGAGATCATCGTTGACAGACTTCTTCGTGAGTTCAAGGTAGAGGCAAACATCGGTAAGCCTCAGGTTGCATACAAGGAGACCATCAGAAAGCAGGTCGACCACGAGTGCAAGTACAAGAGACAGTCCGGTGGTTCCGGTCAGTACGGTCACGTCAAGATCATTGTCGAGCCCAACGAGGCAGGCAAGGGCTACGAGTTTATCGATATGGTCAAGGGCGGCGCTATTCCCAAGGAATACATTCCCGCTGTTGACGCAGGTATCCAGGGCGCACTTCAGTCCGGTGTACTTGCAGGCTACAACGTAGTTGATATCAAGGTAACTCTTTATGACGGCTCTTACCACGAGGTCGACTCATCCGAGATGGCGTTCAAGATCGCAGGATCTATGGCTATCAAGGAGGCTATGAGAAAGGCAGATCCCGTTCTCACCGAGCCTATGATGAAGGTAACAACTATCGTTCCCGACGACTACATGGGCGACGTTATCGGTGACTTCAACTCTCGCCGCGGACAGATCCAGAAGATGGAAGCAGGCAACGGAGTTCAGGAGATCCTCGCTTACGTTCCGCTCTCCGAGATGTTCGGTTACGCAACCGACCTTCGTTCCAAGACTCAGGGACGCGGTCTCTACTCCATGGAGCCCAGCCACTTCGAGCAGGTTCCTAAGTCCATTCAGGAAGAGATCGTTAAGACTCGCGCTGCGAGAAATTAACACACCTTTTTCGCGAAAAAGGTGTGCCAAAAAGCTTCACCAGGCAGGGATTATTAAATTTGAATTCAAAGTCATCTGCTGATGAAGAGGTTTTATAAGACCTTTAATTGAAAGGCAAACAAATTAAAAGCAAAAAATTAAAATAAAAAACAAATCTAATTTATACGGAGGATTTTTAAAATGGCAAAGGCTACATTTGAAAGAACAAAGCCCCACGTAAACATTGGTACTATCGGTCACGTTGACCACGGTAAGACCACTCTTACAGCAGCTATCACCAAGACCCTCGGTCTCGCTAACGGTAACGTTGAGTTCATGGCATATGACCAGATCGACAACGCTCCCGAGGAGAGAGCAAGAGGTATCACAATCAACACAAGACACGTTGAGTACGAGACTGAGAACCGTCACTACGCTCACGTTGACTGCCCCGGACACGCAGACTACGTTAAAAACATGATCACCGGTGCTGCACAGATGGACGGTGCTATCCTCGTTGTTGCTGCAACTGACGGTCCTCTTCAGCAGACCAGAGAGCACGTTCTTCTTGCTCGTCAGGTTGGCGTTCCCGCAATCGTTGTATTCATGAACAAGAAGGACCTCGTTGATGACGATGAGCTTCTTGATCTCGTAGAGATGGAGATCCGTGATCTTCTTTCTTCCTACGATTTCCCCGGCGACGATCTTCCTATCGTTCGCGGTTCCGCTCGTGACGCTCTCGAGTCCACCAGCACGAACGTAAACGATCCCGAGTACGCTCCTATCCTTGAGCTCATGGCTGAGGTAGACTCTTACATTCCTACTCCTGAGAGAATGTCCGATCTTCCTTTCCTTATGCCCGTCGAGGACGTATTCTCCATCTCCGGCCGTGGTACTGTTGCTACAGGTAGAGTTGAGAGAGGTACCATCAAGGTATCCGACGTTGTTGAGATTGTTGGTCTCGATGACGAGAAGAAGCAGACCACCGTTACCGGTGTCGAGATGTTCCACAAGCTCCTTCCTCAGGCAGAAGCTGGTGACAACATCGGTGCGCTCCTTCGTGGTATAGCAAAGGACGAGATCGAAAGAGGTCAGGTTCTTTGTAAGCCCGGCTCCATCAACCCCCACACCAAGTTCGTAGGTCAAGTTTACGTTCTTACCGAAAAAGAGGGTGGACGTTCCAAGCCCTTCTTCGCAGGTTACCGTCCTCAGTTCTACTTCAGAACAACTGACGTTACCGGCGTAATCGAGCTTCCTGAAGGCGTTGAGATGTGCCGTCCCGGTGATAACGTTGATATGACTGTTGAGCTCATCAAGCCCATCGCTTGTGAGAAGGGTCTTCGTTTCGCTATCCGTGAGGGTGGTAGAACCGTTGGTTCCGGTGTCGTATCCGAGATCATTGAATAATTTATAAATAGTCATTTATAAATGATTAAAATAATGCCGCGGCGGATAACCGCCGCGGCATTTAATCAATATAATAGAATAAAAATAATTTGTTTTTGGGGATCGGTGAAATTCCGTACCGGCAGTAAAGTCTGCGAACGCCCGATCGATAGCGGCGCCGACAAGGTGAGATTCCTTGACCGACAGTTTCCGATATTTTCGGTAAAGTCTGGATGAGAAAAGATAAATTTAGGCGGGTAGTCCGTCCATCTTTTTCTCCCCCCACAAGAAAGGGGATTTTTTTATGTCAGGCACAAAGCTTGCAGCAAGCAGCATAAAAAAGCTTGTAATGATAGCACTTTTTTGCGCTTTAGCTTACGTAACTATGTTTGTTTTGCGCATCAAGGTATCTTTTTTAACCTTTGACGCAAAGGATGCCATAATAACTCTCGCGGGACTGTTGTTCGGTCCTCTTGCCTCGCTCGTTATATCGCTCACCGTTGCTCTTATTGAGATGATAAGCGTCAGCGATACGGGCTTTTGGGGCTTTTTGATGAACTTTTTGTCATCCGCGGCATTCTCTTGCACCGCCGCGCTCATTTACAAATTCAAGAGGAGCATAAAAGGTGCGATCATTGGTCTTACCGCTTCCGTTTTTGTAACTACCGCGGTAATGATGCTACTTAATCTGATAATTACACCGATATATACGGGACAGCCGTCGTCCGTTATCGCGACTATGATACCGACCCTACTGTTTCCGTTCAATCTAACAAAATCGGTTTTGAATATGGCGCTCGTGCTTATTCTTTATAAACCCGTTTCGAGAGCAATGAAAGCGGCAAAGGTGATCCGCGTAGCAGGGCTTGAAGCGACCGAAGCCGTTGATGATCACGCGCAATCCTCAAAAAAGTCTTCCGTGCTCACTTCCGTCTTAGTGCTTGGACTCGGACTTGTGCTTGTTGCCATTTCGGTAACGGTATTCATTGTTGTGCTTGGCGGTCACTTCGCTCTTATCTGATCACAAGGACAAAACGCGTTGACTTTTGCTCTAACGCGGTGTATAATATTATGTGGACTTAAACAAAAGAAAGGACTGCATTTATGTCTGAAGCGATACAACAATTTTTTCTTGAAACGGTCGGCCGTGAGTGGTGTGTGTTTTTCTGCTCCATGATCCCGATAATCGAGCTGCGCGGTGCCATTCCTATGGGTTGGGCGCTCGGCTTGCCTTGGTGGCAGACCTATATCATCGCAATTCTCGGGAATATATTGCCTGTTCCGTTTATTCTTCTGTTTATCAATAGGATCATCAAATGGATGGCGGCATCAAAGGTCAAGTTTTTCAATAAATTCGCCAATTGGCTGCTTAACAAGGCGGAGAAGAACCGCGACAAAATAGAAAAATACGCTTTTTGGGGCGTTGCTATTTTTGTAGGTATCCCGTTGCCTATGACGGGCGCGTGGACAGGCTCGCTCGTTGCCGCGGTTATCGATATGAAATTCTGGAAGGCGCTCTTGTCCGCGCTCATTGGAGTTGTGCTGGCAGGCGCACTGGTAACAGCCATATTCTATGGCGGCATTGACGGACTCATTTCGCTTTTCTGATAGTAAATAAAAGTTTAAAACACGCGATCACTATTGACAACCTTGTCGATGTGTGATACAATATGTAGTGCAGAACAGATCAATAACGGATCTTGATCAATATTGTCTTATCAAGAGTGGTGGAGAGACAGGCTCTATGAAACCACGGCAACCTACCAATATGGAAAGGTGCCAATTCCAAGCAGATAAGAAGCATAAAGGGTGTATAACTCTGCTTGGAGCCTTTCCGAGCAGAGTTTTTTGATAAAAATAAAGAAAAATATAGAGGTTAAAAATGAAAAAAGTATTGTTTACATCAGAGTCGGTAACCGAAGGACATCCCGACAAAATTTCCGACAAAATAAGCGACGCGATACTTGACGAGATTCTCCGTCAGGATCCTATGTCGCGCGTGGCTTGCGAAACGTTTTGCACCACGGGCTTGGTTTCCGTTATGGGTGAAATAACCACCGAGGCTTACGTTGACATTCAGACTATCGTAAGAAACACGGTTCGCGAAATTGGATACACAAGAGCAAAGTTTGGTTTTGACTGCGATTCTTGCGCGGTTATCAGCTCCATTCACGAGCAGTCTCCCGACATCGCAATGGGCGTTGATAAGTCCTTTGAGGCAAAAGAGGGAACCGATAACGACGGTCTTGACACAGGCGCGGGCGACCAGGGACTTATGTTTGGCTATGCCTGCAACGAAACTCCCGAGCTTATGCCTCTTCCCATTTCCTTGGCGCACAAGCTTGCTCGTCATCTCACCGAGGTGAGAAAGAACGGCACTCTTGACTATCTCCGTCCCGACGGTAAGACGCAGGTGACCGTCGAATACCACGACGACGTCCCCGCGCGCGTTGATACCGTTGTCGTTTCTTCTCAGCATAGCGATTCTGTTTCTCTCGAGCAGATCAGAGCGGACGTTATAAAGCACGTAATAGAGCCCATCGTTCCAGCAAATCTTATGGATGCGGAAACAAAGATCTACGTTAACCCCACGGGACGCTTCGTTATCGGTGGACCTGCGGGCGACACGGGCCTTACGGGAAGAAAGATAATCGTTGACACATACGGCGGCTACGCGCGTCACGGCGGCGGAGCTTTCTCGGGCAAGGATCCCACAAAGGTGGACCGTTCTGCTTGCTATGCGGCGAGATACATAGCAAAGAACGTTGTTGCCGCAGGACTCGCGGATAAATGTGAGGTCCAGCTTGCATACGCTATCGGCGTGGCTCGTCCCGTATCCGTTATGATCGATACGTTCGGTACGGCAAAGATAGATGAAGCAAAGATAAGCGAGGCGGTTTTGTCACTCGTTGACCTTCGTCCCGCGGCTATCATCCGCGATTTTGACCTTCGCAAGCCTATCTATTGCGACCTCGCGGCTTACGGCCACATGGGACGCGAGGACCTCGGCGTTAAGTGGGAGGAAAGAGACCTCGCAGAAAAGCTTAAGGCTGCATTGATTTAAGGGGATGCGCGTTACTTTTCTTGAACGAAAAGTAACCAAAAGAACTTTCCCAAGGTTTTTAGGTTCTAACCCACTCGAGTTGACCTTGAAAATTCGCAAGCGAATTTTCAACCTGCCGAGCCTATCCGTGTTGGTAAAATGTCGAACTCAACCGATTAAGTCAAACTTAAAAATTACATTCTCTTAAACGGGATGCGGATTTGGTTAACCGTAGGAAACGGCACTCTCGAAGTCCCGTAAATCAAGTCAAAATAAAAATTAACAGCCGGAGGGGAGCGAGAAAATTTCTCTGCTCCCTCGGTTTTAAGAAAGGAGGTCGTTATATGTCCGAAAAAGAAAAGAATCTTTTTGGCGATGATGTCGCGGACGAAAGCACAGGAATGATAAAGCTTTCGGGAAGCATTGAGCATATCATATATCAGAATGAGGAAAACGGTTATACGGTAGCTGACTTCGGCACGGATGACGACGACCTCATAACAATAACAGGCATTATGCCCTACATTGCCGAGGGCGATGCGCTTTGTGTGTATGGCGAATGGCGGCACAATCCAAAATACGGTCGGCAGTTTTCCGTTACGGAATATGAAAAATACATGCCCGCAAACGCGTCCGCGATATTGAGATATCTTTCC
The DNA here is from genome assembly GCA_015063335.1 of Oscillospiraceae bacterium. Next base: position 6,032 of record SVUH01000004.1, read on the forward strand.
TCGGGCGCTATAAAGGGCATTGGTAAAAAAACCGCGGTCAAGATAGTTGAGCAATTTGGCGACGAAACGCTGGAGGTGCTTGAAAATCACCCCGATTGGTTGTCCGATATTCACGGAATAAGCCTCAAAAAAGCCAAGGAGATCTGCGAGGATTTCAAGCAAAAGGCGGGGATCCGCTCGGCAATGATGTTCTTCCGCGACTTTTTTGGAGCCGCCACCACGGTAAAGATATATAAGCGATGGGGATCCGCGTGCATTGACGTGGCAAAGGAAAATCCATACCGTCTTTGCGACGAGATAGACGGAATAGGCTTTGAGCGTGCCGACGGAATGGCGATAAAACTTGGACTCAATATGAACTCCACAGCTCGTCTTATGGCAGGAATTGCCCACGTATTAAAGCACAACGCGGCGCAAAACGGTCACGTTTGTCTGCCGCGCGAAAAGCTTGCCGCGGCTTCCGCAAGCTTGCTTGGCGCAAACGATGAAAGCATACAAATGGCAATTGACGATATGATAGCTATCCGCCGCCTTAAATATTCGGTTTTTGACGGTGTAACGTATCTTTACGACTCATATGCGTACGATTGTGAAACGTATATTGCCCAAAAGCTCGATCTTCTCGACAAGATCTGCCCCTCTGTCGACGTAGCGGACGCAAATCTGTTTATCGAACGGGAGCAGTCCAAGGTAGGCTTTGAGTATGCGCTTTTGCAAAAAAAGGCGATATATAGCGCGCTTGAATGTGGCGTCATGCTACTGACGGGAGGCCCCGGAACAGGAAAGACCACCATAGTCAAGGCGCTTCTCGATATTTTTAGCAGCATGGATATGAAGGTTGCACTGGCAGCCCCCACGGGTCGCGCGGCAAAGCGACTCAGCGAGGCAACGTCACACGAGGCAAAGACCATACACCGTCTGCTTGAATTTGAATACTCAACGGAAGCGGGAGAAAGATCGGGATTTCGGCGAAACGAAAACGACACACTTGAGGAGCACGTTATCATTATAGATGAGTCGTCCATGATAGATAATATACTGATGTGTAATCTTTTAAAGGCGATAAAGCCGGGTGCGCGTCTTATACTTATCGGCGACGCGGATCAGCTTCCAAGCATAGGCGCGGGCAACATACTTCGTGACCTTGTAGAGTCCGGAAAATTCGCAACTATACAGTTAAACGAAATATTCCGTCAAGCGCAGGAGTCGCTTATAGTAACCAACGCGCACAGAATAAATCACGGCGATCTGCCTATACTTAACGTAAAGGATAACGATTTCTTTTTCTTGCCCCGAGCCACCGATGAGGATATCGCCATGACGGTGTCCGATCTTTGCCGAACCCGACTTCCAAGAACATACGGAAAAGAAACGGAGGGCGGCATACAAGTCATCTCTCCTTCCCGAAAGGGTACCGCGGGCACAGAGAATCTCAACGTTCTGCTCCAGAACGCGCTCAATCCCAAGTCGGATGATAAAAAAGAATACGTTCACCGCGACCGCGTCTTCCGCGAGGGCGACAAGGTCATGCAGATAAAAAACAATTACGAGCTTGAATGGTATCGCGAGGACGACAGCGAGGGAATGGGTATATTTAACGGCGATATAGGCACGGTCATAAAGGTGGATCACCTAAATCAATGCCTGCGAATATGCTTTGAAGACAGGACCGTTAACTATGACTTTACTCTTCTTGAGGAGCTGGAGCATGCCTATGCAATAACAGTACACAAGAGCCAGGGCTGCGAGTATCCGTTCGTTATTATTCCTCTCTACAATGCTCCCATTATGCTTTTGACCAAGAATCTGTTTTACACCGCGGTTACCAGAGCAAAAAGAATGGTAATTCTTGTGGGTCGCGCAGAGGTCGCGCAAACGATGGTGCAAAACTCGCGCATCGGAGAGAGGTACACTTGCTTAAAGCAGAGGCTTTTGACATATTAAAATATCAATATAAAAACACTCCTAATTTCGCAATTGCTCCTATATAGGTGCAGAAATTTATTTAGCCGAGTCTATAATAAAGCCAACGATTGCGCCCATAGCGGTGCAAGGCAAGGGGATATTATGGATAAAATTATTTAAAAAGAGTAGGACAAAATGTCAAATTTCTGCGCGAGCAAAAGGGAATGACACAGGAATTGCTTGCGACACGGCTTCAGCTTGAGGGAATAGATATAACAAGAAGTGCCCTGGCAAAAACAGAGGTCGCGCAAAGACATCTATACGCTGACGAGCTTATAGCCATTAAAAAAACTCAACGTTACTTTTGACGAGATTTTGAATATCGAGTAGGATTTTTATGTTAAAAGACCCCGATTTTATAGCATTTCTCTCGCGCTTGGTCTGTGTTCCAAAATGCGCGGGCTGCGGCAAAAGGCTGCCGCCGTTTTCAAAGAAGGATAATCTTTCATACAAGCGCGTTTGTCTTTGCGACAGCTGTATGCAATCATGGCAGATAGCAAAGCGCGAAATGTGTCACATCTGTTCTATGCCCGCGGGCGAATGCACCTGCACCAATTTTAATAGGAAGATCAAGCAGCCCTTTATTCCGTCCATCATTTTCTATCACAGTGACAGATCCAAAATTCAGAACAAGGTGTTGTTTTGCGCTAAACGCAAGAGCGATCCCGAGCTTTTTGAATTTATGGCAAAGGAGCTCGCGCCAAGCGTAAAGAGACTATTGAAGGAAAGCGGGACGGACGAGTCCCATTGCGTTATGACGTGGATACCGAGAAAAACCGACGCAGTTAAAAAATACGGGCACGATCAGGCAAAGCTGTTGTGCTTGGCACTTGCACAGGAGCTTGATTGTCATTTAGCACTGCCGTTGCTTGAACGTCGTGGCGGCAAAGAGCAGAAAAAGCTTGACGCAAGATCGCGCGATAAAAATATCGGCGAATCGGTGTTTTTGCGCAAAAGGTTAACGCGCAAGGATCGCAAAAAGCTAAAACAAGTGCTTCCAAATGCCGACAGTATCACGCCGCGTGACGTGGTTGAAGGCAGAACTGTTATCGTGATCGACGACATAATAACCACGGGCGCAAGCATGCGTCGCGCCATCTTGCTTTTAGAGCCGCAAAAGCCAAAGAGTGTTTTGGCGGCTTGTGTCGCAAGAAGCGAAATTAAGTCGAAGAGTCAGATGCCAAAAAAAGATAAAAACAACGAATAATCAACACGGGTATGCGAAATTCGCCTGCCCGCTGTTTTTTTCGACATGAGAGGTTTGTAAAGATAATAATATATTTGTAAAAAACAATTGACTTTTAGGGTAATTATGATGTATAATTATAGTGTTAAGATCTACGCAAAGGAGGCGGTCGTATGGGCAAAAAATTCAAGCTCTTCAGAGATATTGGAATAGATCTGGGAACGGCGACCGTTGTCGTTTACGCAGAGGATCTGGGCGTCGTTATGCGAGAGCCCAGCGTGGTCGTGATAGATAAGGCTACGGATAAGGTCATAAAGGTTGGTAGAGAAGCGCAAGAAATGCTGGGGCGAACACCCGATAGCATAGAGGCAATGAGGCCGCTCAAGGACGGAACGATCCTGGAATATGAAGTAACCGAGAAAATGCTCCAATATTTCATTCGTCGCGCGTCGGCAAGCTCGCTTTTCCCACCCAGAGTTATGATTTCCGTTCCATCAGGTATATCCGATGTTGAGCAGAGAGCTATTCTTGAGGCGGCAAGAGAAGCGGGGGCAAAGAAGACCTTCTTGATAGAATCCCCCATCGCAGCCGCGCTTGGCGCGGGGCTTGATATAAACTCGGCTATCGGAAACATGACGGTGGATATTGGCGGCGGCGTTACAGAGGTTGCGGTCATTTCACTCGGCGGGATCGTGGTGTCAAAAACGGTCAAGCTCGGTGGAGATAGCTTTGACGAAGCCATCGTTGAATACGTCAGAGATAATTATAACCTCATAATCGGCGAACGGACTGCCGAGGGTATAAAAATAAAGATCGGCGAGGTTTATGAGCACAAGGAAGCCAAAACCGTAGAGGTAAAGGGCAGGGACGTTGTTACGGGACTCCCGAAAGTAATAACTCTTTCCTCAAAGGAAATGATTGGCGCTATGTACGAGCCTATGACGTCACTTATGGATGCCATCTGCGACGTTATCGAGCATACACCGCCGGAGCTTGTTGGAGATATATTACATAACGGAATAGTGCTTGTGGGCGGAGGAAGTCTGCTTGGCGGTCTTGACAAGCTTATTCACAGAGTAACCGGGATCAAGACGTTGCGGGCAAATGAACCCGACTCCTGCGTGGTGCTTGGAACGGGCGAAAAGCTCAAAACATTAAGTAAATTTTAATTTTTCAGCCCCGAGCCCGAGAGCCTGCGGGGCTGATTCTATACAATTGTTGTTACAAAATAAACGTGTCGCCCGGTGCGACGGAACGGAGGATACTGTGAAACGTGTCGTAAAGGGCTTTGAGCCTTCAAGAGTGTTTGAAATATTTGAGGATCTATGCGCTATTCCGCACGGCTCCGGAAACGAGCAGGGAATTGCGGATTATATAGCGAGCTTTGCCAAGGAAAAGGAGCTGTTTTGTCTTAGAGACGAGGTCGGCAACGTGTTTTTGCGCAAGCAAGCGACAGAGGGATATGAAAACGTGCCCGCCCTCATGCTTCAGGGACACATGGACATGGTTTGTGAAAAAAACGCGGACTCAAATCACGATTTTGATCGCGACGGACTTAAGCTTTCGGTAAAGGACGGCTTTTTGTGGGCGAATGGAACCACGTTGGGCGCGGATAACGGCATAGCCGTTGCTATGATGCTCGCTCTGCTTGAAACCGATGCGCATCCAATGCTTGAGTGTCTTTTCACCGTGGAGGAGGAGACCGGACTTGCGGGAGCGCAGGGCTTTGATTGCTCGTCTGTCACGGCTAAAAGAATGATAAACCTTGATAGCGAGGAGGAGTGGCAGATAACCGCGGGCTGCGCGGGAGGATGCCGCACGGAGATCGATTTTGATATTGAGCGCACCGCCATTCCTCAAGGATTTTCGACGCTTGACGTGTCTGTAACAGGACTCTCGGGCGGTCATTCGGGCGCCGAGATACACCTTGGAAAAACAAACGCAATAATCGCAATGGCAAGACTTTTGGGTGTTGGGTCACAGGATAACGACGTAAGGTTGGTAAGTGTCAGCGGCGGAGGCAAGGACAACGCTATTGCGCGCGAATGCTTTGCCACAGTCGTGACAAATGACGCTCAAGCCTTCAAAGACGCAATACTTAGCGAAAGCGAGCGAATGAAGCGCGAGCTTTGCGCGTCTGATGCGGGATTTAAGGTCGAGGTTTGCCCGGCGGAGAGCGAGAACTGCTTTAGCAAAGACGTTTCCAAGAGGATAATATCGTTGCTTTCGGTAATAAAGACGGGTGTGCTTGGCATGAGCAATCACATAAACGGACTTGTAGAGTATTCGAGAAACGCGGGAATAATCGCGACTGACACAAGCAAGCTTAAAATTACGCTGTCATCGCGTTCGTCCGTGGAGGCTCAGCTTGATCTTTCCTGCCGCGAGCTTGATATGCTTTGCTCTCTCGCGGGCGCAAAATGCCATCACTACGCACGGTATCCGGGTTGGGAATACGAGCCCCATTCAGCTCTGCGTGAGCAATATAGCGCGGCGTATACGTCGCTGTACGATCAGGAGCCGCAGATAGGAGTCATACACGCGGGACTCGAATGTGGAATACTGTCGTCAAAGCTCAACAAAATGGATATAATCTCCATAGGACCGAACATGTACGACATTCATTCTCCCAACGAGCATCTTGATCTTGTTTCCTGCGAGCATATCTGGAACACGCTTTTAATGGTAGTTACGCAAAAAGACTGATATACAATAGTAAAGGGGATCATAAGATCCCCTTTTTCTTTTTATTTATGCCTCAAATACAAATATATGTGTCGATTTATCGCCCGTGCTTGTGTAAAATATGTGCGTATGGGTTGGCGATATATATTATAGAAGAAAAAATATCGGAAAATTTCAAAAAACCCCTTGACAAGCCTATATTGATTGTGATATAATGACTCTACCTCTGTAAAAGGGTTTTTTTGTTGTGCCTATGCGCAAAAGAGCACGATCGCCCTCAGAGGGAGGTACACAGACCGGAAACGGTCAAATAAATTTAATATGGGAGGTGCCGAAATCATGGCTAATGATGCAAGAGTCAAAATTACTCTCGTGTGCACAGAGTGCAAGCAGAGAAACTATGACACAAAGAAGAATAAGAAGAATGATCCGGACAGATTGGAACTTAAAAAGTATTGCAAGTTCTGCCGCAAGCACACTCTTCACAAAGAGTCTAAGTGATTGGGGAGGGGAAAGATGACTACTATAAACAAGAGAAGTCTTATCGCCCTGCTAATGTCATTTGTGTTGATCATTTCACTCTTCACCGTCGCAGCATCCGCAACCGAGGCTCCCACAACCGGCGCAACAACAGAAACAGAATCTGTTGAAGAAACCGAAACGGGAACAAAGGGAACAAGCGGAACCACTGAGGACAAAAAAGAGGAAACCACTGCCGGAGCCGCTTCCGGAAATACTTCCGGAACAAACAATGGAACTACAGCGCCAAGCCAGAAAGTAATCGATACCAAGCAGTCGCTTATCATAAACGCGATCATCGTTGGTGTTATCATTGTTATTCTCGTGCTTGTAGCTATCAGATTCCACAAGAAGCTGGGTGAGTTTTTCCGTTCTGTTAAGAGTGAGCTTGGAAAGATCGTATGGTCGTCAAAGGAGAATACTCGCAAGAGTTTCCTTGTCGTTGCGGTAGTTGCCGTTACGGTTGCTATTATGATCGGACTTATCGACTATGCGTTCAACACAGGCATTGCTAAGCTTGACGAGATCATTAACTATTTGAGGGCTTAATATGAGCGATCTCGATGGAATGAACGTAGGCCTGAGATGGTACGTTGCGCACACCTATTCGGGTTATGAAAATAAGGTTAAAGCAAACCTTGAAAAAATCGTGGAAAACCGCGGACTTGGAAATCTTATTTACGATATAAAGATTCCCGTTGAAACGATAGTCCACAAAGACGGCGAAAAGGAAAAGGTTGAGGAAGTCAAGATCTATCCGAGCTACGTGTTCATTAAGATGGTCATGACAGACGAAAGCTGGCACGCCGTCAGAAATATTACCGGTGTCACAGGCTTTGTAGGACCCGGATCCCGTCCCACCCCGCTCTCAGAGCAGGAGGTAATGGATATGAACATTGAAAGTGTAGAGGAAGCTAAAGTTCAGCTCACGTTCAGTGTTGGTGACGAGGTTAGCATCATAAGCGGCTTGTTTGAGGGCTACGAGGGTGTAGTCCAGTCTATAACGGAGGATCTTAAGACGGTTACCGTGCTTGTAAAGCGCGGACGCAGAGATATGCCCGTTGAGATCGAGTCGGAGATGCTCAAGCTTAAAAACAAAAATTGATTTTTTCGGATTTTAGTAAAATCCGCCCGCCAAAACTTTTTGGCGTAAAGTGGGAGGGAAAAAATTCTTTTAATTTTCCCGCACAAGTACCACTATGGAGGTGTATTTAATTATGGCTAAGAAAATAATGGGTTACATTAAATTGCAGCTTCCCGCAGGTAAGGCTACTCCTCAGCCTCCCGTAGGTCCTGCACTCGGTCAGTACGGTGTTGCAATTCCTGTATTTACAAAGGAATTCAACGAGAGAACCAAAAACGATATGGGTCTCATCATTCCCGTTGTTATCACGGTATACGCTGACCGTTCGTTTACGTTTATCACAAAGACTCCCCCTGCAGCAGTTCTTATCAAGAAGGCAGCAGGAATCGAGTCCGGCTCCGCTAAGCCCAACAAGGACAAGGTTGCAAAGCTTACCAAGGAGCAGGTAAGAAAGATCGCTGAAACAAAGATGCCCGACCTCAACGCAGGCTCTATCGAGGCTGCAATGAGCATGGTAGCAGGAACAGCTCGCTCTATGGGCGTTCTTGTAGAAGACTGATAGAGGAGGTAAGTAGAAAATGGGAAAGAAGTATACAGATAGCGTAAAGCTTATTGAAAAGAACAGACTCTACGATCCTTCCGAGGCTCTCGGTCTTGTTTGCCAGACATCTAAGGCAAAGTTTGATGAAACTGTTGAAGTACACGTTCGTCTGGGCGTTGACTCCCGTCACGCAGACCAGCAGGTTCGTGGTGCAGTTGTTCTCCCCAACGGTACGGGTAAATCTGTAAAGGTTCTCGTATTTGCTAAGGGTGACAACGTGCAAAAGGCTCTCGACGCAGGCGCAGATTACGCAGGCGGAGCAGAGTATGCAGAAAAGATCACAGCTGAAAACTGGTTCGATTTTGACGTAGTAATCGCATCCCCCGACATGATGGGTGTTATCGGACGTCTTGGTAAGGTGCTCGGTCCTAAGGGACTTATGCCTTCTCCTAAGGCAGGTACCGTTACTCCTGACGTCGCAAGAGCAGTTACCGAGGCTAAGGCAGGTAAGATCGAGTACAGACTTGATAAGACCAACATCATTCACTGTCCTATCGGTAAGGCGTCCTTCGGTGTTGAGAAGATCCAGGAGAACTTTGACACACTTCTCGGCGCTATTATCAAGGCAAAGCCCGCCGCTGCAAAGGGTCAGTACATCAAGAGCTGCGTTGTAGCTTCCACGATGGGCCCCGGCATTAAGGTAAATCAGGGTAAGCTTGGTTAATTTAATAACCGTAAAAATACCGTGAGCTTTAGCTCACGGTATTTTTTATTGAAACATCAGTAAGATGCCTATTTAGTTTTCCGGCTCAATAAGACCGTAGTTTCCGTCTTTGCGAGTATATACCACACATGTTTTTCCCGTATCCGCATCGTTGAAAACAAAGAAGCTGTGTCCCAATAGATTCATCTGCATTATTGCCTCTTCCGCGGACATAGGAGTATATTCAAAGGTCTTTTTTCTGATTATCATCTCGGGCATATCGGGCTCATCGTTTGCCTGTTCAACAAATCCCTCGGGAATAAGCCCCTCGCGCAGCTTTTTGCGAAGACGGGTCTTATTTTTGCGTATCTGCCTTTCAATATTATCAATTGATCTATCTAAAGCATCTCTGAAGCTATCCGCGTCAACCTCACTTCTGAAAAGCGTGTTTGAGGCCTTGATGGTAACTTCAAGCGTGCAAAGATTGCGTTTGTGTGAGAGCGTTACCGTTGCGCTAGCCTCACCACCGAAGAATTTATCAAGCTTTGAGAGCTTTTCTTCGATAAGCGCTTTTGTGTCGTCATACACGTTCAACTGTCTGCCGATAATGTTTATCTTCATATGGACCTCCTTGTGCCGCTCAGGGCGGCGATTTATTTTAAGCCTTGCCGTATTGCAAGAGCTGCTAACAAAAAACACAGACGGATGTCAAGATATCTATCTCTCGAACCCGCCTTTCCTCAATATTTAGTTAAAGAACTCGCCTTTTACTATATTCAGTATATCATATGAGGCAGACTAAATATTTAAGAAAAAATTAACATTGTGCAAACTTTATGAAAATAAAGATATTTTTATAATATTTTTGTGCATAATTGCCTTATGATTTTAAATATATTAGAATCTCATCAAAAAATAAATATAAATAAAAATTTCAAAAAACGTATTGACAAAAGAATTTTTTGTGGTATAATATATAAGTACGAAAAAATGTGCCATTAGCTCAGCTGGATAGAGTGTTTGGCTACGAACCAAAAGGTCGGGGGTTCGAATCCCTCATGGCACGCCAAAAAAGCGGAATACCCATCGGGTATTCCGCTTTTTTGCTTACCACGAGGGTACAGAGAACTCCTACAACTCAAATCCAGCGGATTTGAGTTAAAGGTTCGAATCCCGTTGTATAATTTCATAAAGCAAATCGGGTATTCCGCTTTTTTGCTTACCACGAGAGTACATTTTTGCATTAGATTCCATTCTTCTTTTTGAGTTACTTTTGTTGACACAAAAAATAGCTTGTGATATAATTAAACTGTACAATGACTCTTTTTTGGGGGTACGTAAACATGAGAATAATGACAAGCAATATATGGGGAGATTATTTTAAAAATCCGCCTCGTGGCAGGGATGATAACCTTTTTTCCGTATTTGAGAAATATGTTCCGGACGTTTTGGGTTTTCAAGAGGTAACTAAAAGCTGGTATGAAAGCTCTCTGTTTGAAAACCTGAGCAGGGATTATTATTTTGTTGGAACGGAGATAATAGGCTCATCAAACTTTGTTCCTTTGGCAATAAAAAAAAATGCCACGCTTATATCAAAGGGCTTTGAATATCTCGAGGGCACACCCGACAAATCAAAGGCTATCACGTGGGCGGTAGTAGAACAAAACGGCAAGATATTCGCTTTGTGTAATACTCATTTTTGGTGGATGCGCGGCACGGAGCCCGAGCCTACAAAAAGAAACGCGGGAGTGCTTGATCTTACGCTTGATGATCATTGTAGGCTGCGCGCAAACAACGCAAAGCAGCTATTCAGCTTGATGAAGCATATTCAAGACAGATATTCTTGCCCCGTGTTTGCGTTTGGAGATATGAACGCCACTATAGAGGAGGAGGTTTTCCAAATTTATCGTCAAAACGGCGTAAAAATGCTTTACGACATTGCAAAAAACAGGGATAACGGTTGCACCATGCACGGAGATCCTATAAGGCAAGATGACGGCAGCTATCACGGAGTAAGAGCAACCGACGATTATTTACAGCATTTCAGAACGCTGTTATGTCTGCCAGAGCGCTCCGTTGATACCGCACACCATACTTCCATAGATCATATAGTTGGCTTTGGAGAAGACTTTTGGGTGTCCGAGTATCGTATAATTGAGGATCAGCAAGCCTTAGACGCAACGGATCATTCGCCCGTTTATGCAGACGTGGAGTTTATCTAAATCAGATATAGGAGATCATCATGATATTTTACTACATAAGACACGGGGATCCAATATACAATCCCGATTCGCTGACGCCTCTGGGTGAGCGTCAAGCTGAGGCCGTTGCAAAAAGACTTGCCCTGCACGGACTCGATAAGATATATTCTTCGCCCTCAAATCGCGCGAAATTGACAGCGCAACCTACGTGTGAAATGCTTAAAAAGCAAGCGGAGATAGTTGATTTTGCAAATGAGGGAAACGCGTGGAAATATTTTACCACTCCCCGCGAGGACGGTCAGGGAAGAACTTGGCTGTTTCAAAATCAGCGCTCTCTGGATTTGTTTGCCGCGCCCGAATTGCGCGCGCTTGGTGACCGCTGGTTTGATCATCCCGAGCTTAAGGACAAAAATTATGCCGAGGGCGTGGAATGGATATATCAGAACGTAGACAAATTCTTTTTGGATCTTGGGTACGAGCATGAAAGATACACGGGAAGATATAAAATAATCAAGCCAAACAATGATAGAGTTGCCTTGTTTGCTCATCAGGGAATGGGTATCGCGCTTATAAGTACGCTTTTGGACATTCCTTATCCTCAGTTCTGCTCACATTTTGATATAGGTCTTACGGGCATGACGGTTATAGAATTTCGCGAAAAAGATGGATATGCAATACCAAAGGTATTGACCTATTCTTCAGACTCACACATCTATCGCGAGGGGCTGCCAACTAAATACAATAATTACGTCTATATTTAATAACAAAAATCCGTATCCTCTTTGTGAGGATACGGATTTTTATTAATACATTTTAGGGCTTCTTTATCTTATTAAGCTGCTTGTTGAGCTTAAGAAGCTCTTCCTTTGTGAAGCTTACGTTCATCATACCCATCATGCTTGTAAGACGGAGAACGGTAAATCCGCCCATCATTTCCATAAGACCGCCGCCGGAGGAAAGATCAACGTCAAAGCCGCCGGACTTCTTTTCGTCCTTATCCTTCTTGCCCGCGTTCATCTTCTTTTTGAGCTTAAGACCGAGCTTAATGAACCAGAGCTTACCTCTCTTGGTGTTCATAATGTCGCCAAGCTTGTCGTTGAGAGAGAAGCGTCCCTCAGGAGCGTCGATATCGAACCAGTTGAGAACCGCACCCTTTTCAACAAGAACGTAGTCCATATTCATCTCATCAACCTTGCGGATGTCGCCTTCGTCGGTAAACTCGCCCGCCTTTGCAACGATGTGGCTCTCGCCAACGTTCTTTACGTCGAAGTAGAAGAAATGATTATCAGCCGTCTTTTTACCGATGCTCTCGCCGTTAACGAACAGCTCAACCTCAGGAAGGTTAGAGTAAACGGTTACCTTTGTTACGTCCTCAACTCTGTCAATGTATCTCTTGCCGCACAGGTGAACGAAGGGATCAACCTCGGGGGATACGAGCCATGCCTTGTAAGCAAAGAAGGCGTCCTTCTTGTATTTGCGGTCCATGGTGATAAGACCCTTGTGGTTCTGTCCGTTCTCGCCGCCTTCAGCTCTCGCGTCAGCGCCGAAGTCAAACATATTCCATACGTGAGTAGCCCACATATACTTTCTCGTGAAGAGCTGCTTTATAAGCTCCTCGTGATAAAGTGCCTGGTATTCCTCTGTATAGTCGCCCTGCTTGGGGTCGCTGGTGTGCCAGTTAAGAGCCTCACAGCCGTACTCGGAGCAACCGATCGGGATGGTGGGGTGAGTAGCATGGAACTTATCGAACCAAGGTCCGTTCATGCTCGTGTCGCCGCCGTACCAACCAAAATAGTGATTGTAGGAAACAACGTCAGGGATCTGGAGATAGGGATCGTCCATCTTACACATGGAAACAGCGGCGATGGTGGTAAGACGTGTCTTATCCATCTCATGAACCATATCGTTGAGTATTCTGTGGTTTTCAAGCAGATCCTCGTCAGAGCCGCCGATAGATATCTCATTGGAAAGACCCCAGACAACGATACAAGGATGGTTGTAATTCTGCGTTACAAGCTCCTTCATCTGCGAGATAGTGTTCTCGCGGCCTGTGGGCATGTGCTTTTTTAATATAGGGAATTTCCGCCCAGATAACAAGGCCCTTCTCATCGCAGAGATCGTAGAAATACTGATCGTGCTGATAGTGAGCAAGACGGATAGTGGTTGCACCGACCTCCATAATGAGATCAATGTCCTCTCTGTGATGCTCGGGGAGCAGAGCGTTACCAACACCCCATCTGTCCTGATGGCGAGATACACCGCGGAGAGGATATTCCTCGCCGTTGAGAATAAATCCGTTGTTGGGGTCTATCTTGAAGGTACGGCATCCAAAGCGGTTGCAAACGTTATCAAGAACAGTTTCACCCTCAACTATCTCAACCTCGCAGCAGTAGAGATAAGGATCCTTGCGTCCGTTCCAAAGGTGGACGTTAGCTATGTCAAATACTACTTTCTTGTCGGTAGACTCGATCTTTGCGATCTCGTTTTCCTCTTTGTCATAAACGGTATAAACGAGCTTCTGATTTTCAGCAAGCTCGGTGGTATATACCTCAACCTCTACCTTAGCATCAGCACCAACGATCTCGGGCGTGATCTTGAGTCCTACTCCGCCGTGATAATCAAGGTCGAAATGAGCCTTGTTAACGCAAACAAGGTTTACGTCACGATAAAGACCGCCATAGAATGTAAAGTCAGCCATCTGAGGATAAACTGTTTCGTTAGCTGAGTTGTCAACGATAACAGCGATCTCGGTCGAGTCGGTGAGCTTATCGGTTATGTTTACTCTCCAGGTGGAGTAACCGCCGTCGTGATGAGCAAGCTTTTCGCCGTTAACGTAAACGTCGGCAGATGAGTTTGCTCCGCGGAACTCGAGGTAATAAAGATCAGCCTCGGGGAGTTCTGCCTTGTTGAGCGTCTTTACATAAAGGCAAGAGCCGCGGAAATAATCGTTACCGCCGTCAAATCCGTCCTCAGCGTTCCATGTGTGGGGAAGGTTTAAGGTCGCGCCGTCGCGAGCCGTAATATCCGTGGTGTCCTTCTTAAAGAGCCAATTTTCATTAAGATTGATAATTTGTCTCACGTTTGTGTCTCCTATTATATTTATTTACGAAAATTATATACACACGATATTAATCATGTTTTAACAAATGAATTGTTTTTTAAAAATACGGTGTCCGACCGAGTAGATCGGACACCGAGAAAGGTTTTTAATGATTATTCCTCAACGGGAGCAGCTTTAACGATTCTTCTTGCCTCGAGGTCTGCATCCATCTTTGCCATCGTCTTCTTGTCAAGATTGTAAACAAGACCAAGACCAACAAAGAGCATAACACCTGCAACAAGATAAAGAATTGCAACAAGCATACGAATATCTAATGCAAAATCCCAAGAGAACAGAGTAACATCAATCTCTGTAAATTTTCCATTTGCATCGGGTTTAGAATTATTTACATAACCCATAGTACCCATAATAGACAATGCAATAGCGGGACCTATTCCCTGAGCGAGCTTACGGAAGAAGGAGTGGAGAGAATAAACAATACCTTCCTCACGCTTACCGGTCTTCCATTCATTATAGTCTATGGCATCACCCATCATAGCCCACGATACAGTAGAGTAAATACCCATACCAAGTGCCATAATAAGCTGAGCAACAATATAGAGAATGAGGTCTGCACCGGTATTTTCCTCAGTTACAGGAATTATTCCAAGAGGTGCAGCAAAAAGAACCAGGCCGCCAAGTATATAGCAGATAGAGCCGATTATTGAAAGCTCTTTCTTACCATACTTGGTAACCATCTTACGTGCAAGGGGGGTAAATATCACGATCGGAATCATGGAGAACATGCTGATGAGACCCGATATTTGAGGATTATCAAAATAGATCTGGAAGGTAACAGAAACGGCAGTTGCAGCACCCTGCATACCAATGAACATACCCATAGCAGCAAGTGTTGCACCGACTGCGGGACGGTTCTTTAAGAAGTTACCCATAGCCCTAAATACGTTGAATTTGGGCTGATCCTCATTAGCTTTAACTTCTGTATCAACACGAACCTCGGTATTTTTGATCATAAACTGGAAACAGAGAAATCCGAGAGCACCCATTACAAGAGCTGCAACGAATACCATAGGACCGTTGAGAGATCCATCCTTATTATACACAAGGAAGGGAAGAATAACCATAGGAAGCATATTGCCTATCATAGATCCGATAGAACGCCAAGCGGAGAGGGAAGCACGATCAGCAGGATCATTGGATATCAATGAAAGAAGTGAGCCGTAAGGAACATTTGCCACTGTGTAGAAAGCATCCCATACAATGTAACCTGCCATAAAGATAATAATCTTTGCCCATTCGGGAGCACCGGGGAAAGGAAGGAAGCAACAAGCGCCGCCAATAATAAGACCTATAGAACCTACCCAAATATACTGAAGAAATTTATTTCTTCTATACTTGTGTCTGTCAGAATCTATTATCGTACCGATAAGCGGGTCGTTAATAGCATCCCACACCTGAAGAATAACGATCAGGAGAGAGTACCAAGCGCTAAGACCCATTACCTGAGTCCAGAATAAGGGCATTATAGTACCCTTAAGAGCAAAGCTCATGTTACATCCAAGATCACCGGCAGCATAAGCTAAGCTATCACGAATACCAAACTTACGCTTGCCGTTCGCGTCGAGTTGAATTGGTTTTTTAGCCATTTTTTCCTCCAAAAAAAAGTATTTTTAATGACAATATAATTATAACAAATATAACACCAACAATAAAGTCCCAAAAGTCGATTTTTGTGGCACAAGAGGACGAAAAAAAATTGGCATTTTTGTGTGTTTTATACAAACACATATATAAAATATGTAGAAAATGCTAAAAATTGATAAAAGTACTTGACTGTATGAGAAAATATTTGATATAATTTATCTATATACCGATGCGCAAATAATATAAACGGAGTGAAGTTATGTATAAGCTATGCAAGACCGAGCAATCCGCGCAAAGACAAAGAGAAATAGAGCAAGCTTTGTTTTTTGCTCTTCAAAAAAAGAGCTATCAAGACGTTACCATAACCGAATTATGTCTTAACCTAAATATGCCAAGAAAGACATTTTACCGTTATTTTGACAGCAAAGATGATGCTCTTTACGCTTTAATAGAGCATACTATGCTTGAATACTCAGGATTTAAGCAAAAAGAAAAAGAAGGCGAGAGAACGCTGCAAAAAGAAATAGGTCAATTTTTCGCTTTTTGGCAAAGTAAAAAGGATTTTCTCGATACCTTTAACAGAAACTGTATGCTTGAAAAAATCATTGAGGTATCAGTTAATTTTCCAATAAATGATATCGTCAGTCTTTCTAAATTTTTACCCGAGGATAACGAGTGGGCACAGACAAAGATATTCAGATTTGCCGTATGCGGACTTGTTACAAGCATGATAGATTGGTATAGGGAAGGATTTAAAACCAATATTTCCGATATGGTGAACGTATCTTGCAGAATAATAAGCCAACCCATGTTCCCCTATCTTAACAGAGTGGGAATAACTTTAAATTGATTTTATCAATAATAAAATTTGCCTTGACAAAACGTTTGTGTCAAGGCTTTTTTATTGTAAAAAACAGTTTTTATCAATTAATGTCATACGACAAATGTTAAATTTTTGTAAATATTAAAAAATCCTTTTAGTATAAGGAAAATACAACGACATTTTGTATTTTGTATGCTTGAAAAAACGAGTAAAATATGATATAATTGCAGTAGTTATTATTATAATTAATATTATATTTTTATATATTGGCAAAAAATAAAAGAAAGGACGTAATCTTGTGAGTTATTTGGACGAAATAAACGAGCTATGGGAAATAGTAAAATCACTTATGAGTAAAGAACTCAGCGCTAACGCAATGAATCTCTGGTTTAGTGATATAGAGATAGTTTCCTTTGACAGCAACACATTAAAGCTTACTACCAGTACAGAATTCAGAAAAAATACCATTGAAGAAAAATTTCTCGGCAAAATAGAAAACTGCTTTGAGGAAGTAATGGGATTTCATATAAACGTTGAGATCCAGGCTCGAAAGCCATCCGCAAAAATTGAAGACATTAAGCGTCAGATAAATACCAATGAAAGCTCTGCCGATAATCTTACTTTGTTCAAATCATATACCTCGGATACGTCTGACGATGACGTTAACAATTCGTTTTTGGGCTCAACTATGCCAACCGTAAATTTTGAGTATACCTTTGATAATTTTATCGTCGGAAGCTCAAATAAATTTGCGCACGCGGCATGTGTTGCCGTTGCAGATAAGCCGGCTCAGGATTATAATCCTCTGTTTATTTACGGTCCGTCGGGACTTGGTAAAACTCACCTTTTGTATGCGGTAACAAATGAAATCAAGAAAAAGAATCCCAACGCAAATATCATATACATAAAGGGAGAGGATTTTACAAATCAGCTCATTGACAGTATATCGCGCAAATCAATATCAAAATTCAGAGATAAATACAGAACGTGTGACGTCTTACTTATTGACGATATTCAGTTTATTGCCGGTAAAAACTCAACCCAGGAAGAATTTTTTCACACCTTTAACGCGCTACACGAGGACGGAAGACAAATAATTCTCGCATCGGACCGTCCCCCAAAGGATATAGAAACCTTGGAAGAGAGAATAAGAACGAGATTTGAGTGGGGTCTTATAGCAGACATTCAGCCTCCGGATTTTGAGCTTCGCGTGGCAATATTTAAAAACAAGCTGTTTCAGGCAGGGCTCAACGTTTCCGATGAAATAATCGTATATCTCGCCGAAAATTTGCGTTCAAACATAAGACAAATCGAAGGAGCCGTTAAAAAGCTTGTTGCCATTAAATTTCTTGAGGGTATCGATATAACCCTTGATATAGTTACCAGCCGCATGTCAGATCTTTTGGGCGGAGCCGAGCCTATAAGTATAACTATTGATAAAATCTTTGCTGCAACTGAAAAGAAATACGGAGTTTCAAAGCAGGAATTAACAGGTAAATCAAGGGTTAAAGAAATAGCCCAGGCAAGGCACGTTACAATGTATCTTATCAAAACCGTAATAGAAATGTCCTATCCAAATATAGGAAAGCTGTTTGACAGAGATCGTACTACCGTAATGAATTCTATTGACGTGATGGAAAAGAAGATCGCATCCGACGCTATATTTGAAATGGAAATAAACAATCTCATAAAGGAAATAAGAGAATAAACAGTTTTCAACATTATAAAAGCGTTTAGATTTCTTTGATTTCAAGGACTTTTTTAAATTTCCACATATTAACACGGTTAATACTTTGTGGATAACCTCAAAAAAATGTAATTTTTATAAAATCTACGGTTTATTTTGATTTTGCGGCAGGAAAGAAAAAATAAAACCTGAGTTTTCAAACGTTATAAAAAAATATCTGCATTTTTTGTGTATAAAAGTTGCCTTGATCCAAAAGACAAATTCACGGTTTTCCACATATTAACCAAGCTTAATACTACTACTATCATTCAATCTATCATTCATCCGTTCTTTCTCGCGTGCGCGAGACACGGTTGAAATGAAAGCTATAAAATTTACAGGAGAAGAATTATGAAGATTACATTTAACATTCAGCAGATAAGTGAAAAGATAGCTCCCCTTATGAACGTTGTATCGGGAAAAAACACGCTTACGGCGATAGACGGTATTCTTATAGAAGCTAATTCGCCCGATAAGTGTACTATGACAGCCTTTGATAATATCAAGGGAATAAAGATAGAGGTCAACGCGGACGTGCTTGAGCAGGGCTCGTGCATAATAAATGCCCAGAAATTTAATCAGACGCTCAGAGTTATGGACGGAGAAGAAATAACTCTTACGGTCGATTCAAAGCTTGGGGCAGTTTTGGAATGCGGTAAATCCTCTCACAGAATGGGCGCTCTCAGAGCCGAAGATTTTCCCGAAATTCCCGATCTTGTTACAGAAAAGGGATTTGTTATTAAGCAGGCTGTGCTCAAAAAGATGTTTAATAAAGTATCTTACGCTATGGGTGTAAATGAGCCCAGACCCGTTCTTAACGGTTGCTTTGTAAGAACCGAGGAAGGAAAGATAAACGTGGTTGCGTGTGACGGATTCAAGCTTGCGGTATGCTCTGAGGATACGGAGCTTAAAAAGCTTGAAAATTCTGACCGCGGCGTGGAATATTCCTTTATCGTTCCCGTAAAGAGTGTCAATGAGCTTGTAAGACTGCTTTCCGACGACGATGAGGATGAGGTTAAGGTATATATGAGCCATAGAAATATGGTAGTTGTATTCAAGGACCTGATATTCTTTACAGGGCTTATTGTTGGCGAATACGTTGACTATAACAGAATAATTATAAAGAACCACAAGATAACGGTTTATGCTGACCGTCAGAGAATTCTTGCTGCTCTTGAAAAGGCTGCGCTTATTACAGAAGAGAGAATTGCGGGAAGCGTTCGTTCCCACGTAAGAGTTGAGATAGCGGAGGATATTTTAAAGGTTTCCGCAGTATCTACCGCGGGAAGTATTTATGACGAGCTTGACATAGAGCATGAGGGTGATGATCTTTCAATCGCTTTTAATAACCGTTTCCTCATTGACAGTATCAGAGGATGCAGAAGCGAAAGGATAAAGATATCCATGTCTTCTCCTCTTATGAGCATAAACGTAGAGCCTTGCGATGATGAGAGTGGCAGCGAGTTATTTATGCTCCTTCCTGTCAGAACGAGAGAATAAGAAAAAATAATTTTTCAAGGTAAAGAGGATGTTTTGCCGTAATATTTACGTAGAAAAATTCAGAAATATTGACTTGGCAAGCGTAGATTTGTGTGAAGGCGTTAACGTGCTTTTAGGCGAGAACGCGCAGGGCAAGACTAATCTTCTGGAGGCTATCTACATGACCTCACTTGGAAAAAGCTTTCGTATGGGTAACGACAAGGACGTTATTAATTTTGAAAGTGATTATTGCTATGTGAAAAATTCTTATACCGATGATCAGAGAGATATGGAGATCGGTATGAGAATATTTAAGGATCGCAGGGCAAAGGTCATAGAACAAAATAAGATTAAAATACGAAAGACCAGCGAAATGGTTGGCGGATTCAAGGTAGTTTTATTTTGTCCTGAGCATTTGTCTATTGTAAAGGACGGTCCCGCGGAAAGAAGAAGCTTTTATGACGTTGCGATATCGCAAATAAGACCGCTTTATATCAAATCGTTGCAAAGATACAACGCGATATTAAAGGAACGAAACGCTTTACTTAAATTTGCCATTGAGGACAGAACTAATTTTAACAATACGATAGATCTGTTTTCAAGTCAGCTGGCGCACGAAGCCGCAATAATTACAAGCTACAGAGTTGCTTATACAGATAAGCTTAAAAATTATGTGGGCGAATGTTTTGTAAATATGACTAACGGTAGGGAAAAGCCGTCTGTCGAGTATGTATCGTCGTCAAAGCTTTCTGCTGATGATTGCCGTGATATAAAAAAGGTGGAGCAGACTTATATGGAGCTTTATTCATCAAATCATGAGCGAGAAATTGCCACAGAATCGACTTTGTGGGGAATACACAAGGATGACCTTGATATTTATCTTGACGGTAACAGAGCGAGAATTTTTGCATCTCAAGGGCAACAAAGATCTCTATCCTTGGCACTGAAGCTTGCGGAGGGAGAAATAATACGTGACGAATGTGGAGGAGATTATCCCGTATTCCTGTTTGATGACGTTTTATCCGAGCTTGACCGTGAGCGCCGCGCTTACCTTTTGTCCAATATTCAAAACAAGCAGGTGATAATGACCTGCTGCGAAGATATAGGAGTCAAGGCGGATAAGTTGATAAAAGTTAAGGGCGGAGTATTTTGTGAGGAGGTATAACAATGTATCTTCACGCCGGTAATAACAAGATTATCAGAAAAAAGGATATTATCGGTATTTTTGATGCCGATAATTCCACGGTATCGTTCATAACCAGAAAGTATTTGTCCGATGCCCAAAAGGATGAAAGAATTATATCCGCAAAGGATGAAATACCAAAATCCTTTATTTTATACAAGGAAAACGATAAATATATGATCTGCTTTTCACAGATATCAACCGCTGCGTTGATAGGAAGAGCATAAATAAGAAAAAAGACATAAATCTGTAGAAAAGGAAGAAGAAAATGTCCGAAGAAATCAAAAAAACTGAAGGAATGGAAGAGGTCCATTACGGTGAAAACGAGATTCAGGTCCTCGAAGGACTTGAGGCAGTCAGAAAGCGCCCGGGTATGTACATTGGTACAACCTCCAAGCGCGGTCTTCATCATCTTGTTTATGAGATAGTTGACAACTCTATCGATGAGGCGCTGGCAGGATACTGTGATAAGATTACGGTAACTCTTAATTATGATAATAGCGTAACTGTAGAGGATAACGGACGCGGAATTCCCGCGGGAATACATCCAAAGGAAGGTATTCCTACTCCCGAGGTTGTATATACAATTCTTCACGCGGGCGGAAAATTCGGCGGCGGTGGATATAAGATAGCGGGCGGCTTGCACGGTGTCGGTGCGTCGGTCGTTAACGCGCTTTCCTTGTGGGTAGAGCTTGACGACTGCTATGAGGGCAAGAGATATACCGAAAGATTTGAGCGCGGCGCTGTAGCCAGAAAATTCGTGTGTGAGGGAGATTCTCCCGAGCGTCCTCACGGAGTAAAGGTTACCTTCAAGCCCGACCCTGAGATTTTTGAGGAAACTGTATTTGATTTTGATATGCTTCTCAGCCGTATGAGAGAGCAGTCCTTCCTTAACGCAGGTATAAGAATAGTACTTATAGACGATCGCGGAAACGAGCCCATTGTTGAGGATCTTCAGTATGAGGGTGGTATCAAGTCCTTTGTAAGTTATCTTACTGAAACGAGAAATAACGACGCTATACATGAAGATGTAATATACATGAGAGCCGAAAAGGATTCAAGCATTGCGGAAATAGCACTTCAGTATAACGACGGTTATTATGAAAACGTAATGACCTTCGCAAACAACATGAACACGATTGAAGGCGGTACACACGAGACGGGCTTTAAATCGGGTCTTACGAGAGTAATAAACGATTACGCGAGAAAAGCGGGAATTCTTAAGGACAGTGAAAAGAATCTGTCCGGTGAGGACGTTCGTGAGGGACTTTGCGCTATCGTTTCCGTAAAGCTTGAAAACGCGCAGTTTGAGAGCCAGACCAAGGCAAAGCTTGGTAACTCCGAAATAAGAACTCTTGTTGAAAATACTGTAAACGCAAAGCTTGCGGAGTATTTTGAGGAGCATCCCGCAACTGCAAAGATAATTCTCGACAAGGCTTTGGCTGCGTCCAGAGCGCGCGAGGCTGCGAGAAAGGCGAGAGAGGCTACAAGACGTAAAGGTTTGTTTGAGGGCAGCTCGCTTCCCGGCAAGCTTCGTGACTGTAATGAGAGAAATGCTGAGCTTACAGAGCTTTATTTAGTCGAGGGAGACTCCGCAGGAGGTTCCGCAACTCAGGGAAGAAACTCCAAATTTCAAGCTATACTGCCTCTTCGCGGTAAGGTACTTAACGTTGAAAAGACGAGAGCTGACAAGGTTTATGGAAATCTTTCGCTTATTCCTATAATTCAGGCGCTTGGATGCGGTATCGGTGAAGAATTTGATATTTCAAAGCTCCGTTACGGAAAAATAATAATTATGGCGGATGCCGACGTCGACGGTTCACACATCAGAATATTGCTTCTGACCTTCTTCTTCCGTCACATGCGTCAGCTTATAGATGACGGTCACGTTTATCTTGCTCAGCCCCCGCTTTACAAGGTTTACAAGAAGGGCTCAAAGCAGGGCAATGAAAAATACGCTTTCTCCGACGCGGAGCGCGACAGAATTATTGCCGAGCTTGCGGGCGAGAGTGGAAATACGTCCAATATTGAAGCCGACCGTTACAAAGGTCTTGGTGAGATGGATGCCGATCAGCTTTGGGAGACTACCATGGACCCCGCAACCAGAACTATTCTCAAGGTTACAATTGAGGATGCCATCGCTTGCGACGAGATGTTCTCGCTCCTTATGGGTGACAAGGTTGAGCCTCGCCGTATTTTCATCGAGCAAAACGCAAAGTTAGCTGAAAATTTGGATATTTAACCTACTTTTCTTGAAAGAAAAGTAGGCAAAAGAACTTTACCGAGGCAGGGATTATTAAATTTAAACTTAAAGTCTTCTGCTGATGGGGAAGTAATTTGCAAAATAATTTTCAAAATACGGTGTTAATATCTGTTAAAATATGACATTTATTTGTAATTTTCAACAAGATGGATTTTGTATTTTGATGTGTTGAAAAAACAAATAAAAGCATTGCAAACAAAAGGAAAGCTATACACATAAAATCAAACCGCACAGAATCATTTACACTGTTTTTTCACATGTAGATAAGTTTTCCACAGGGTGTTGAAAAGCTTGTTGAAAACCCAATAAAAAGTACACGGAGAGAGTAATTGATATGAAAATATTCAAAAACAAATTTTTTATAATTGCTCTATCCTTGGCGATATTTTTTGTCATTCTGATGTCAGTTTTGTCATTAATGGGACAAATGGGGGCAATAAAAAATGCCATGAACACTATTTCAATGCCATTTAGAAGTGTTGGCAATAAAATTAGTGAAGCATTCGACGGGTTTTCTAAATATTTTACTTCCATGGATAGCTTAATAGATGAAAATGAGAGTCTTAAGTCTGAAATTGACAGACTTGAGGGTGAGCTTGCAGATGCTGATGCAACCAAGGATGAAAACGCGCGCTTACGTGAGTATCTTGAAACAAAAAAGACCTATCCCGATTTTAAAATGATTGATGCGCTTATCGTTGGCAGAGAAGGAGATAACAATACCACGTTCTTTACTCTTGACCGCGGACAAAGCGACGGAGTTACGGTTGGTATGCCTATTATCGTGACCGGCGGGGTGGTAGGATCTGTTTGTGAGGTAGGAAACAATTGGTGCAGAGTCAGAGTTTTGACAGAAAGCTCTGCGGGAATGGGTGCATATGTTGACAGAAGCGGAGAAATAGGAATAGTTAACGGTGACGTTACGCTTGGAATGTCAAACAGCTGTAGGTTAAACTATCTTTCAGAAAACGCGGACGTTATAGTGGGAGATCTTGTTTATACAAGCGGACTTGGAAGCGTCTATCCGAGAGGATTGCTTATAGGACGTGTAAGCTCTGTTGGAGTGGATGAATTCAAACGTCAAAAAAGCGTGGTAATTGAAGCCGCTGTTGATATTGAGTCGTTACGCTATGTTATGATAATAACGGACTTCAGCTCGTATACACAAGTCGAGACAGAGGTACCGTAATGAATAAATTTGGCGGTACAGACGATTCTGCGAGGGCAAAAAAGCTAAGTAAGCCTAAAATAGCACTGTATTTTATAATTCTTACGGTATTAGCATTTATTATAGCGATATTACAGACGTCAAACATTAATATTTTCGGTCAGACAGCGGATGCTCTTTTGGCGTTGGTTTGCTCGGTTGGATTTATATTTGGCGCAAGCTTTGGAGCGATGTTTGGCTTGCTTGCGGGAATTATTATTGTGCTTTTGGGAGCATACGGATTTACATTGACTCCCATATTGTACGTGCTTTGCGGATATCTTTGCGGAGCGCTTTTAGAAAAATTTTTATCATCTAATTTTGTATCGTTCCTGATATTTGGAGCGTTAGCGGGTATTTTGCGTGAGTTTTTCACGATGATATATTTTGGATTGAATTCTTCAAGCTTCAATTTCGGACAGTTGATCACGGACGTGATTATCGGTGAGTATTTTGCGTATGCATTATGCTTGATACCACTCTATTTCACAGTTCTTGGAATATATCTGTTATTCAAAGGAAAGGACGAAGCATCACACATAATAAAGTGATCTTAAAGAAAGGAAAATCAGATGAACAAACAGCAGCATGACAACGATGTTTACTTATTTGAAAATCAAAAGATCGTTGACATAAACATGGAAAAAGAGGTCAAAAAGTCATTTATCGAGTATTCGATGTCGGTAATAATGTCCAGAGCTCTGCCCGACGTAAGAGACGGTATGAAGCCCGGTCAGCGCCGAGTCATTTACGCGATGTATGAGGACCATTTGACGCATGATAAGCCTTTCCGCAAGTCTGCGACCACGGTTGGTAACGTTCTCGGACGCTATCATCCTCATGGCGACAGCTCTGTTTACGGAACTATGGTGCGTATGGCACAGCCCTTCAGTCTCCGTTATCCCTTGGTAGAGGGACACGGTAACTTTGGTTCTGTCGACGGTGACCCACCTGCGGCATACCGTTATACAGAGGCAAGACTTGATAAAATTGCGGATGAAATGACACGCGATCTTGAAAAAGAGGTTGTTGAATTTCTTCCTAACTTTGACAACAGACTTAGAGAGCCTGCTGTTCTTCCGTCGCGCTTTCCTAACTTTTTAGTAAACGGTTCTGTGGGTATTGCCGTTGGTATGGCTACCAACGTTCCTCCTCACAACTTGGGAGAGGTTATCGATGGAACTATATACCGTATGGAAAACCCCGAATGCTCTATTATGGACCTTATGCAGTTTATCAAGGGTCCCGATTTTCCGACACGCGCAACGATTCACGGCACAAGCGGAATAACCGACGCCTATATGACGGGTAAGGGTAGAATAGTTGTAAGAGCAAAGGCTGAGATAGATGAGGAAAGAAGACAGATAATCGTTTCGGAAATTCCTTACATGGTAAACAAGAGTATGCTGTGTGAGGCTATCGCAAATCTTGTAAAGGACAAGAGGATCGACGGTATATCCGATCTGCGCGACGAATCGGGCAGAGACGGAATGAGAATAGTTATCGAGTTCAAGCGTGACGCAAACGGTCAGGTAATTCTTAATCAGCTCTACAAATATACCGAGATGCAGTCAACCTGCTCCGCAAACTTTTTAGCGGTTGTTGGACAGGAGCCCAAGGTACTTAATCTGGCGCAGATACTTGACTACTATATCGACCATCAGAAATCCGTTATCCGTCGCCGTACCGAATTTGATCTTGAAAAGGCGCGCGCAAGAGCACACATATTTGAGGGATATAAGATCGCAAATGACAATATCGACGAAATAGTTGAGATAATGAAGACAAGTGAGTCCATAAACGCATCCAAGGCTACCTTGATGGAGAGATTTGGTCTTACCGATATTCAGGCTCAGGCTATAGTTGAAATGACTCTTGGCCGTCTTACAGGCATGGAAAGACAAAAGATCGAGGACGAGCTTGCAAGACTTCATGCGCTTATTACCGAGCTTGAAGGCATACTTGCGGACGAGTCGAAGATCGTTGAAATAATCAAAGAAGAAATGCTTGAGATCAAGAGAAAATATTCTGACGAACGTCGCACGGCGATAGAGCAGGCTATTGACGATATAGATCTTGAGGACATGATAGAGAAGCACAACTGTGTTATCACTATGACAAAGGCGGGGTACATCAAGAGATTGCCCTCCGACACCTATTCCGCGCAGCACAGAGGCGGAAAGGGAATAACGGGTATGACTGCTCGCGACGAGGACTTTATAGAGCGTCTTGATGTTGTATTCAGCCACTCCACAATGTTGTTCTTCACAAATACGGGTAGAGTTCAGGCGCTCCGAGCTTTCCAGATTCCTGAGGCATCGAGAACGGCAAAGGGTACTAATATAGTCAACTTGCTCGAGCTTTCAAGCGAAGAAAAGATAACCGCGGTAATAGCGGTGAATGAGTTTACAGAGGGCGAATATCTTACTATGGTTACCCGCCAGGGTGTTATCAAAAAGACCTTGCTTACCGATTACGAATATCAGCGCAAGGGCGGTAAGGTCGCAATCAATCTTGACGAGGGTGACGAGCTGTTGTTCGTAACCAAGACAAACGGCGAAAACCAGCTCCTATTGGCTACAAAGAACGGTCAGGCGGTAAGATTTGACGAGAGTCAGGTAAGACCTATGGGTCGTGCGGCTCGCGGTGTTCGCGGAATCAGACTTAAGGGTGATGACGTTGTAATTGGCGTTGTTAATATTGAGGAAGACAAGAAGCTGCTTACAATAACCGAGAACGGATTTGGTAAAAAGAGCTCATTTGACGACTTCAGACTTATGAAAAACAGAGGTGGCGGTGGTGTTACATGTCACAACCTCACCGAAAAGACAGGACTCTTGGCAGGTATCATAGCAGTTGACGAAAACGACGACGTTATGATGATTACTGACAGCGGAATAATCATTCGTGTTCCCGCAAGCGATATTTCTACGTATTCCAGAACCGCGGCAGGTGTCATAGTTATGAGACTTGAGGATGGACAGAGCATCGTTAACATAACAAAGACAATAAAGGAAGAGGAAAAGGACGAGGAAGCACAAGAAGATACTGCCAATGCGCCCGAGGCGACACAATCAACCGATGTGGCAGAGCAAGCGCAAGAGTAGCTACAGGAATAATTTTATAAGAATCACAAGAGAGGAGGTCCGATGGGGTGAAAAGAGTTTTAGCTATAGCTTTGGCGCTTATACTGTGCTTTTCAAGCATATTAAGCCTTACGGCATGCTCGGCGTTACCTGAAATTAATTCGCTGAAAGACAGATTTATCTATCTTATCGAGGAATCAAAGCAGTTGAACGTTATCTTTTTTGGAGTTGGACTTCCCGTATATAACCGCGAAGGTGAATTGGCTTTAAAGCGTGGTATATATTATGACGATAAGCTGCCCGCATACAACACGCTGATGTATAACAGCCCGTATTTTACCACGGATTCTATAAAGCAAAAGGCAGAGAGTGTGTTTTCGCAGGCGTATCTAAAGCTCATATATGAGGGCTCTTTTAGCGGGTTAGTCAGCTCAGGCGGCACGTATCTACGCTTTTACGAGTACGAGAGCAAGCTTTATCAAAGCATATATGCCAAGGATTTTGATCTATCGGAAAGAATATATGATTACTCCACTATGCAAATAGTAAAGCCGTCAAATAACGAGTATATCAACGTTACGGTAGAGACCTACACTCTTGAGGATACAAGAAGAAAGGAAGTATTGCTTTCTTTTTCCTTTGAACGCGGAGATTGGTATTTGGACTGTCCTACGTATTAAGACGGTCTTAAAATAAAAAAGACTTCATAAAAACAGAGGTCAGCAAAACTATTATTGCCGCGAGTGCGGCGGATTGGAGATTATTATGAAGCTTGAAGGACTTAAGATCAATTTTTTGGGTGACAGTATAACCGCGGGCGCGGCAGCAAGCTGTCCTGAAAACAATTATTGGAATTTTCTCAAGCGCGAGTACGGTCTTGCAGAGGCAAGAGGCTACGGTATTGGTGGAACAAGAATAGCAAAGCAGATAACACCTTCTGCGCAGGCTATATATGACCAGGATTTTTGCGGAAGATTTGATAAAATGGATGATGATGCGGACGTTGTAGTCGTTTTTGGCGGAACCAACGATTACGGTCACGGTGACGCTCCCATAGGTACTATGGAGGACAGAACTCCCGAGACCTTCTATGGAGCACTCCATTATCTTTACACCGGTCTTATCAATAAGTATCCAACCGCAACTATAGTCGTTATGACACCTCTCCACCGTCTTGACGAATACAATCTTCGCGGCGAGGGAAACAAGGCACAAGACGGTGAGCCTCTTATTACTTACGTAAACATAATAAAGGAAGTAGCGGCGTACTATTCGCTCCCTCTGCTTGATCTTTGGTCTATGGGCGGTATGCAGCCAAACGTTCCGATCTTGCGCGAAAAGTTCAATCCCGATGGATTGCATCCCAATAATGAAGGTCACGCAAAGATCGCGCACAGACTCGCAGAATTTTTGAAGACTCTTTGAGTGCCTTATTCAGTATTGATCAATAAAGAAAAAACCGCGTCCCTCTGAATAGGGACGCGGTTTTGCTTATATTTTCTCACGTGCTCAAAAACGGGAAACATGTAGAATCGTTTAATAATTCGGAAGAGAATATACTTTTTATTTCAACATCAAAAACAACGGGAAAAGCCTTGGCTCTTCCCGTTGTATTTATTTTGATCTATTAGATCAATTATTCGTACAATTTACCCATCTTCTGAAGTCTCTCGTACTTAGCCTTTGCGTTAGCCTCAGCCTTTGCGAAGAGAGCTGCTGCTCTTTCGGGGTTGGACTGTGCAAGACGAGCGTAACGAGTCTCGTTCTTGATGAAGTCAACGTAGCTTGCAGTGGGCTCCTTGGAGTCGATGGAAAGCTTGTTAGACTCGAGAGTAGGATTGTATCTGAAGGTCTGCCAGTAGCCTGCCTCAACTGCCTTCTTCATTTCGAGCTGGCAGTTCTGCATACCGCCCTTAGCGATACCGTGCATCTCACAGGGAGCGTAACCGATGATAAGCGAAGGACCGTTGTATGCCTCAGCCTCGGTAAGAGCCTTGAGCAGCTGGTTCATGTCGTAACCCATAGCAACCTGTGCTACGTAAACGTAACCGTAGGACATAGCGATCTCTGCAAGATTCTTCTTGCCGATTGCCTTACCTGCGGCAGCAAACTGTGCTACCTGACCGATGTTGGAAGCCTTGGAAGCCTGTCCGCCGGTGTTGGAATAAACCTCGGTATCGAATACGAAGATGTTTACGTTCTCACCGGAAGCGAGTACGTGGTCAAGTCCGCCAAATCCGATATCGTAAGCCCAACCGTCACCACCGAAGATCCACATGGACTTCTTGTTGAGGTAGTTCTTTTCAGCAAGGATCTCCTTGGAAGCCTCACAGCCGTCAGCTGCCCAACCCTCGAGAAGCTCGATAAGAGCCTTGGTTGCCTTTTCGTTAGCCGCGCCGTCGTCGAGAGTGTTAAGATACTCGTCGATTATAGCCTTGCACTTGTCGCAAGCAGGCTCGAGAGCCTTTACCTTGTCAATAAGTCTCTGACGGATAGCCTTCTGACCGAGGTACATACCGAGACCGTGCTCAGCGTTGTCCTCAAAGAGGGAGTTAGCCCAAGCGGGACCGCGTCCGGACTCCTTGTTTACCGTGTAAGGAGTAGAGGGAGCAGAGCCACCCCAGATGGACGAGCATCCGGTTGCGTTGGAGATATACATTCTCTCACCGAAGAGCTGTGTTACGAGGCGCGCGTAAGAAGTCTCTGCACATCCTGCGCAAGAGCCAGAGAATTCGAGCAGGGGCTGCTTGAACTGGCTACCCTTAACGGTGTTGTTGATGATCTCGGGCTTTTCTGTTACGCTTGCAACAGCGTAATCGAAGGGAGCCTGCTGGTCTGCCTGAGTTGCCTGAGGAACCATCTTTATTGCGTACTTAGCGGGATCTGCCTTTTCGCCCGCTGCGGCTGCCTTCTTGTCAACGTTAGCGTTAACGGGACAAGCCTTTACGCAGAGGGTACAACCCATACAGTCGAGGGGAGATACTGCCATTGTGAACTTGTAGTTTGTCTTGAGAACGGGCTTAGCCGCGAACTTGGTAGCCTCGGGAGCGTTTGCTGCCTCCTCCTCAGTCATAGCGAAGGGACGGATGGTAGCGTGAGGACATACGAACGCGCAGCTGTTACACTGGATACAGTTCTCGGGGATCCACTCGGGAACCATAACCGCAACGCCTCTCTTTTCGAAAGCTGCGGAGCCCTGAGGGAACTGACCGTCAACGTACTTCTCAAATGCGGAAACGGGGAGGCTGTCACCCTTCATTGCGTTGGTGGGGTTAACTACCTCGTTTACGAAATCAACGAGATCCGCTCTGTCACCGGTAACGAGTGCTGCGGGAGCATCGGGCTGGCAATTTGCCCACTCAGCGGGAACGTCTACCTTAACGAATGCGTCTGCACCTGCTTCGATAGCGGCATAGTTGAGGTCAACCATAGCCTGTCCCTTCTTGATGTAGGACTTGTATGCCATCTTCTTCATGTACTCGATAGCTTCAGCTTCGGGAAGGATCTTTGCAAGCGCGAAGAATGCGGACTGAAGGATGGTGTTCTTAACCTTTGCGTTACCGATTTGCTTGATAGCAAGGCTGGTAGCGTCGATGGTGTAGAAGTTTACGTTGTTCTTTGCAAGGTACTGCTTAACCGCGCCGGGAAGGTGAGCGTCAAGCTCCTCCATGGTTGTCCACTGGCAGTCGAGAAGGAAGGTACCGCCGGGCTTAACGTCGGAAACCATATCGTACTTCTTGAGGTATGCCTGGTTGTGGCAAGCAACGAAGTCAGCCTTGTTGATATAGTAAGGAGACTTGATGGGCGTGTCACCGAAACGAAGGTGAGAAATGGTGATACCGCCGGTTTTCTTAGAGTCATACTGGAAGTATGCCTGAATATACTTGTCGGTGTGGTCACCGATGATCTTGATGGAGTTCTTGTTTGCGCCAACCGTTCCGTCGCCGCCGAGACCCCAGAACTTGCATGCGATGGTGCCTGCGGGAGCCGTGTCGGGAGCGGGCTTCTCTTCGAGAGAGAGACCGGTAACGTCGTCTACGATACCGATGGTGAAGTTAGCCTTGGGGGCATCCTTTGCGAGGTTGTCGTAAACCGCGAATACGGAAGCGGGGGTGGTGTCCTTGGAGCCGAGACCGTAACGTCCGCCAACTACCTTGATGTCACCCTTGCCCTCTGTTGCAAGCGCGGTAACAACGTCGAGGTAGAGAGGCTCGCCGAGAGAGCCGGGCTCTTTGGTTCTGTCGAGAACCGCGATCTTCTTAACGGTTGCGGGGATAGCTGCAGCGAGCTTGTCTGCGCAGAAGGGACGGTAAAGTCTTACCTTAACAAGACCTACCTTTTCGCCGTTTGCGTTCATGTAGTCGATAACTTCCTCGATAACGTCACAAACGGAACCCATAGCAACGATAACTCTGTCTGCATCGGGAGCGCCGTAGTAGTTGAAGAGCTGGTAGTTGGTACCGATCTTCTCGTTTACCTTGCCCATATATTCCTCAACGATAGCGGGGAGCGCATCGTAGTACTTGTTACAAGCCTCTCTGTTCTGGAAGAAGATATCGCCGTTCTGCGCGGTACCGCGGAGTGCGGGATTGTTAGGATTGAGGGCGTGCGCGCGGAAAGCGGCAACAGCGTCCTTATCAAGCATCTCCTCAAGGTCTGCGTAATCCCAAGCCTCGATCTTTTGGATCTCGTGGGAGGTACGGAAACCGTCAAAGAAGTTAAGGAAGGGAACTCTGCCCTTGATAGCGGAGAGGTGCGCAACTGCACCAAGGTCCATTACTTCCTGGGGGTTGGTATCAGCGAGCATAGCAAAGCCTGTCTGACGGCAAGCGTAAACGTCGGAGTGATCGCCGAAGATGTTGAGCGCGTGAGAAGCAACACAACGTGCGGAAACGTGGAATACACCGGGGAGCAATTCACCCGCGATCTTATACATGTTGGGGATCATCAAAAGAAGTCCCTGAGAAGCGGTATAAGTTGTGGTGAGCGCACCGGACGCAAGAGAACCGTGAACGGTACCTGCAGCGCCTGCCTCGGATTCCATTTCGACAACGTTAACGGTCGTGCCGAATACGTTCTTCAGACCCTGAGCTGCCCACTGATCGGTGTAGTCAGCCATGGGGCTGGAAGGTGTGATGGGGTAGATACCCGCAACCTCGGTAAAGGCGTAGCTTACGTGAGCAGCGGCCTGGTTACCGTCCATGGAAAGTTTTTTTCTTTCAATAGCCATGTTTGAGTTTCCTCCTGAAAAATTATAAAAAAATTTAAAAACAACATTTTTGGATAATTGGGCGCGAAAAAAGAACGGACACAAATATCCACTGTTTATAATAACACAAAACCCGCCAAATGTAAAGGGTTTTTTGAAAAAAACTCTCTCCTGCAATATAATTTTGTTATATTAAATAAAATATATCCCTTCATCAATTCCCACGCTATATAATTTTTAGAATAATTTCCACAAATTTGTTGACATGTAAAAAAATTGGTGATATAATTACTGTAGTTTTTGAAAATGAAACTAAATTATCAAAATTTAAAAGGAGTATATCATGGTTTCTGAAAACACCGCACAGAATACGGAAAGAGCCGTGGCAAAAAGCTTTAAGTCGCCTCTGTTTTTGGTGATAGCTATCTGCTTCTCGGTAATGTTCGTATTAACACTCATTTCCACATTCGTTACAGCGCTTGGTCTTGGCCTCATCCTCGGTCTTATCTTCCTTGGTGTGTCCACTCTTTGTGCATGGCTTTTGTATGCAACGTCCTTTAGCAGCGGAAAGCTTAAGAATCTCCGTCTTTACATAGCCTACTCCAAGATAATGACCACCATTTGCATGGTGCTTGTATGTATCATTGCTTCTTTGGCTATCGCAGGCTGTATCATTCTTACCGCAATGAGCGACATTATCCAGGATGAGATCGTTCCCGCGCTTGAGGAGATAAAGCCTGATCTTGAGGAATTTGTTGAAAAATCAGATGAGCTCAAGGAAGAGCTTGATGAAGACGTTATCGACGATATGAAAGAGGAGCTTCCTCCCGAAATGCTCGATGTACTCGGAATAGAAGACGTTGAGGATCTTGTTGATCTGGTTGACAAGTATGCAACGTTCATTGATGAAAACATCCTTGATAATTGGGATGACATCATGGATGTCCTTGAAACCGGATTCCTTCCTGTAACGATCACTGTTGCAGCAGTATTCATTTTCCTTATCGTTGCTCTCACCTTCGTAAGCAAGGCTCACAAGAAGACCTCCAAGTACCTCAAGGCACTTGCAAAGAACATCGATACCGACAAGAAGCCTCCCTTTATCGTACTCTTTATTGGTGGCGGCCTTGTAATTGTTGGCGGATTGCTCTTTGCCGCGATAATGAACATTGTATTTGCTTTGACCGTAATGGTACAGGGTGTAACGCTCATTCTCTTTGCTATATTCTTCAAAGAGATGAACGCTGCTCGTAACGAGGAATTCACCGTTGTTGCAGACGCTCCCGTAGTAGAGGAAGCTCCCGTAGTAGAGGAAGCTCCTGTAGTAGAGGAAGCACCTGTAGCAGAGGAAGCACCTGTAGCAGAGGAAGCTCCCGTAGCAGAGGAGGCTCCCGCAGAGGAGGCTCCCGCAGAGGAAGCACCTGTAGAGGAATAATTTCTAAATTAAACAAAAACGCGACCGTTCTCAATAGAGGGCGGTCGTATTTTTTTATTAAGAGAGCTTGCTCGCGTTATTGAGTAATTCCGAAAAGCTCCTCGATACTTTTATCGAGCACTTTTGAAAGATACACTAATTCTATATCGGTTATGAAGCGTTGACCGGATTCCATTCTTTGTATTGCGTTTTTGTCCACGTCAAGTCCCGCGAGTTGAAGTCTGTCGGAAAGCTTTTTTTGGGAAAGCTTAAGTTCCTTTCTGAACTGCGCTATACGCTCGCCACACAGATTATTTTTTCCGTCTTTGGTCTTATTGATGAACATTTAACAATTTTTCTCCTTTTTTGACATTCAGTGCTTGACATTTATTAAATTATATGCTATAATGTACACTATGATGACATTCACTAAATGTCAAAATTGACAATATAAAGGAGAACAGACCATGTCTATTAAAATGGCGGAAAACGAGCAAATAATTAAAGAGTACGCTTATGCTACGACGAGAGAAGGCGGCTTTTTTAACAAGCGTATAACTAAAAATTCGCTGATTGTAACTAACAAGAGAATAATTAAAAAGGATGAATGTGAGAAGAGCGGTTATCAAAAGAATTCAATTTCTGAAATTTCAGTTGGCTCAATTAGTGGTATGAACACAAAAACAAGCAGTAGTTATAAATTTGTTTTTGTTGTGTTAGGTGTATTGTTTGCTATTTCGGCTATCGTGTGTATTGCGGGTCTTTCTAAAGATTCTTCCATGATCATTCCTATGCTTATCAGTGGCGCACTTTCCGCTCTGTTTATTTATCTGTTCATCAAAAACCGCTTTAACGCTTTAACTTGCACATTTATAGTTTTGGATAGAGTTAATACGGCTATGAGTATAAATGGATATTCGTTTAACAGTCTTACTTCTCGTTTCAGTGTTTCCAGTAAATCTTCTTTTGTTAAAATTGTTGTTGACGCAAATGTTTGCAATGATTTTGTTAATGAAATAGGTGCGCTTGTCATCGATATTCAAAACGGTATTTACGATAATATATCTGAAAATAGTTGACAATTATAAAGGGGCCAAAAACAGGCCCTTTTTTATTGTATAAATGACTCTTTGCGTAACAGATAAAAAAATATTGACTTTATCAGATAAAACGAGTATAATTAAAATATCATTTTACTTAATATATCGGAGAATAATCATGAACGAAAGGCTTTTTGACTATATCGCGTCGTCACCTACGGCATACCATGCTTGTGCGCACACGGCAAAGCTGCTTTCAGAGCGAGGATATATACGTCTTTGTGAGGGAGATAATTGGTCGCTGGAATCGGGCAAAGGATATTTTGTGGAGCGCAACGGTTCGTCTATCATTGCTTTCCGTCTGCCCTGCGTTGCGCCGGAAAGCTTTGTTATCGCAGCCGCACACGCAGACAGTCCTTGCTTTAAGGTCAAGGATAACGCAGAGATCGCGGCGGGCAAATATATGAGACTTTCCGTTGAAAAATACGGCGGAATGCTTTGTTCAACGTGGCTTGACAGACCGCTCTCCGTTGCGGGTCGACTTGCTGTGCGAACCGAGCGCGGCATGGACGTAAAGCTTTTTGACGTGGGTGAGCCTTGCGCGCTTATCCCTAACGTTGCAATACACATGAACCGTCAGGCAAACGACGGTATGAGCTATAATCCCGCGGTTGACATGATCCCTTTGTTTGAGTCGGCGGCGGAGGAAAAGGCATTTTGCAATAAGATCGCCTTGGCTGCAGGTGTTAACTGTGAGGACGTGGTGGCTACCGACGCTTACCTTTATAACCCCGCATGCGCTACAGAGTGGGGAGAGTATATCTCCGCGCCTCGTATTGACGATCTTCAGTGCGCGTTTGCGGCGCTTGAAGCGTTTTTGGGCGCGCAGGAGTCAACTTCTGTCCCCGTTTACGCGCTTTTTGATAATGAAGAGGTTGGCAGTCAGACAAAACAAGGCGCCGCTTCCACTTTCCTTTATGACGTGCTTTGCCGAGTCAACGCGGCAATGGGAGGAAACGGCGAAACGTATGCTCGCATGGTGGCAAATAGCTTTATGGCTTCCTGCGATAACGGTCACGCGGTGCATCCAAATCATCCCGAATATGCCGATAAAAACCACAGTGTTTATATGAACGGCGGAGTAGTTATTAAATATAACGCAAATCAAAAGTACACCTCGGACGGAGTTTCCGCGGGAATATTCAAGCTTGTGTGCGAGCGTGCGGGCGTGCCTTATCAGCTTTATTGCAACCGCGCGGATATGGCGGGCGGCTCTACGCTTGGCAACATCGCCAATACGCAGGTGTCGCTCAATACAGTTGACATTGGTCTTGCTCAGCTTGCCATGCACTCGTCCTTTGAGACCGCGGGCGCTCGCGATACCGAATATATGGTCAAGGCGCTGACAGAGCTATATTCGATGACGCTGCTTAAAACGTCCCAAGGATATCAGTTTAAATAATTCAAAAGGCACTTGCGAATGTCGCAAGTGTCTTTTTTACCCTAAAACTCTACAAAATGTGGAGTAAATCTTAAAAATCTTCGTTTTATGGGTTGATTTATCTACAAAAAGGTCGTATAATTAAGGCAACGGCTCAAAGCCGCATGAAAACGCAGACAAATAAAAAGGGAGTAGAAAATGCAGCAAATAAATATTGTTTTTGCCGAAAATCTGCGCGCAAAAAGGCGCGAGCTTGGATATACGCAGCGCGAGCTTGCGCAAAAGCTGGGTTATTCGGAAAAGGCTATAAGTAAATGGGAGAGTGCCAACGCGTTGCCTCCGTCAAGCGTACTTGTCAAGCTTGCCGATATACTTCGCACGTCCATTGACTCACTTATGGATGTAAAGCTTGAGCCTGAATATTTTCTTGGAATAGACGGCGGCGGAACAAAGACGGAATTTGTTCTGATAGATAGAGATGAAAACGTAATACGCAGGGCAAGGCTTGAGGCGTGCAATCCGATAGATATAGGGCTTGATAGGGCAAAGCAGGTGTTTGAGCGTGGAATTTTGGAGGTCTGCCTTGACATACCGCTTCGCAAGATTGCCTTGTATGCGGGAATAGCCGGGGGTGGAACAACTGAGATGCGCGAGCCTTTGCGCAAATTTTTTGCCGGCTTTAATTTCAGTAGATTTGAAAACACAAATGACGCGGTGCTTGTCGCGCGCGCCGCACTCGGTGAAGGCGACGGAGTATCGGTGATAATGGGAACGGGCTCTATCTTGTATTGTCAAAAGGAGGGAAGACTCAGCCCCATCGGTGGACTTGGCTATCTGTTTGACAAGGGCGGCAACGGCTACAGTATCGGAAGAGATGCTTTGCTTGCAGCGATGAATTATGAAGACGGATTAGGGGGATATACCGAGCTTTGCGGACTGTTGCGAGAAAGGCTGGAAAAGAAAACGGTCAGAGAAGGGCTGGCTTTATACTACACTTTGGGTAAAAGAGGCATAGCGGCGTTTGCTCCACTTGTTTTTGATGCCGCAGAGATGGGCGACGAGATAGCCAATGCCATACTCTATGACAATATGGCGGAGATAGCAAAGCTGCTTGACGCGGCAAGAGCAAAAATGGGAACTCGCGACAAGATAAAGGCGGTATTTGTAGGCGGTCTTACAAAAAAGAGCGAAATGCTGTTTCCCATGATAAAGGAACAGCTTAAGGATTCCGGGGACTTTGTTTTCTCGGTATTTGAGGATGCACCCGCTATGGGCGCGGCAAGGCTTGCCAAAAAACTATAAAAGGTGACAGGAGAACAAACAAATGCTTAATACTGAAAAAAGAAACCCCAAAACAATGAATATCGATAAAATGTCGAGCATTGAGATGGCAAGAGTTATACAAGATGAAAACTACAATGCGGTGCGCGCCATAGATACCGAGCTTGAGACGATAGCCGCGGCAATTGACGCTATAACGGAGCGCATGCAAAGGGGAGGCAGACTGTTTTATACGGGCTGTGGCACGTCGGGACGACTTGGCGTGCTTGACGCTTCGGAATGTCCACCCACGTTTGGAGTTGATTACGACACAGTCATTGGAATAATGGCGGGCGGAGATAAGGCCTTGCGCCGCGCAACCGAAAACGCGGAGGACAATGCAATGGCGGGTCGCCGTGATCTGTCGGAGTACAAAATAACCGAGAATGATAGCGTTGTGGGAATATCCGTGGCTGGCGGCGCCGCTTACGTAGTGGGCGCGTTGGAATACGCAAAGGAAAGAGGCGCTTTGACTGTCGCGCTTACGTGCAATGCTAATTCTAAAATAGAGTTGATAGCCGATATTGCCATTCACCCCGATACAGGTGCCGAGGTCATCACGGGCTCGTCAAGAATGAAGGCGGGAAGCGCTCATAAGATGATACTGAATATGATATCCACCTCGGTCATGGTAAAGCTTGGATACGTATACGAAAATCTTATGATAAACCTAAAGCCGTCCAACGTAAAGCTGGAGTGTCGCATGGTGCGAATAGTAAGCGATATTGTGGGCTGCGACGAGCAAAAAGCAAGACGCCTGCTGGATGAAAACGACTGGGTAATAAGACGGGCAATAGAGGCAAGCGACAAGAATAATCAGAATTAATATAGCATTATTAACAAAAAATCGGGGATTTTGCGGCTATATAGCCCCCCGATTTTTTTGCTATTTCGACAAAAATTTTTATAAATTTAAATAATTATTGACAATGCGACAATAATTTTATATAATATATTTGAGCGTAAGATCATATTATTTACTGTGTAAAACTGCTGACCGATAAGGAGAGTGGCGCGAAAAACGCCTTCTTTTTTGAGGTCGTTTTCCCGAGTGAACTTTACACGGGTGACTTAATAAATCAAAACGCATCTGTGCAGTTTTAAAAAAATGCTTGAGCCGATGAGAGCGGCGGAAAGGAAATAAAATGAAAAAGTATATTTGTAAAATGACACCTCAGAATAACGATGAGCTCAAGGCAGAGGAGTATGAGATTGAGATAGAGGAGTGCGGTAAGGAATCGAACGTATGGAAGTACGTTTTTGTGGGAGTTCTGGCTGCGTTCTGCTTTGGAATGGCGATAGCGTTCTTTATCTGGAGCGCACAGCTTACTTACGAT
Organism: Oscillospiraceae bacterium; assembly: GCA_015063335.1. The sequence continues at coordinate 45,149 of SVUH01000004.1, forward strand.
TTAAGGTATTTGCCCGATTCCGATTATTTCTATGCCATGGTAAACGCTATAGTAACGCTTACCGTTATCCCCACGATCTGCGGAACCGTGGTTATTTTCAAAGCAATTTCCGCAAATGCTAATTCAAAGCGCCGTCTTGAAAAAAAGATAATTGAGTGCGCGGCTAAAAAATGCGCGCAGGATATGCCTGAGACCAAGAAGGAAAAGGGCTTCAACTTCAAAATCTCTAAGTTCTAATCAATAAAAACGCCCCTGCGGACTTGTTCCGCAGGGGATATTTTTATTTTTGTGTACCGTTTAATATGCTCAATAGCCTATCGTCAAATGTTATTAGAATGGATATATCCTGCCCATCGAATTTACATACTATCTCTATTTTTTTTCGCCGCAATAAACGTTGTGTCGTATGCGTACCGTTTCATTTTTTTGCGCTCTGCGGACACCTGATTTTTGTTTTGAGCGTTTACTTCTCTTGCCATAATTATTTCGTCAAGACCTATGCGGCAAACGGTAATGTCGCGATTTCCTTTGCGTTCGGTTATGGTAAAGTCAAGCTCGCGCTCCTCGCCGGAGGGGTTTTCATCCACCTCAAAGGTGTATTGGCGAAGCAGAAATACAGACGCTATATATATCGCGGCGGTCATGAGAAACAAGCCAAGCAGCTGCGCTATGGCGGGAGCGGCGATCATTCCCGAGTTTGACATAACGAATAACGCGGAGCCAAGCAAGAGCGAGACCAGAGATACGATCTTTGCGTAAGTGTTTTTTGGCTTTGGTGTATTCTTATACATTGTTTTTCTCCTGTTTGTTATGGTTGTATCGGGTCAGGGCAAGAGAGATCAGCGCATCGCGCGTGTTAATATCGGGAGATGCTATAACTTGCTCAAGAAGTCCTTTCATTATACTCCCGATAAGCAAAGGAGGGATTCCCACGGCTATCAGATCGTTTCCGCTGACGGCAAGAGCTGATATGCTTACGCAAGGATCATTTTGCTTTTCTTTGCGTATCATGTCGGCAAGAGCCGAGTTTGCCCGGAGAAGAGCCGCCGCGTCGGCAAGATCTCCACAAACCGAGAGCATATATCTTGCGTTATGCGGGGTCACGTCCGCGCGGTAATTGTCGGCAGAGCAAAGAAGCTTTATTTCCTTTTCTTCCATCCTTGAAAGCTTGAGCGCTCCAAGATCGGGCGCTCCTTGTGTGCCGAACAGAGCGGCAAAGCGGCAAGTAAAGCTGGAGGGAAGTGTTGACAGCGCAACGCACGGCTTTTTTATTTGAGGATGAATATATTTTTGCGCTCCTACGTCAAAGAGCAGGTCAATTCCTCGGTCTGCGTTGGGCGATAGCAGCATTTTTTTGAGCTCTACAATCCTGCGTTCAACGGAAACGTCTGAAAGCCTTGGGCAAAGCTCAGCGGCGGCTTTCTTTGTGTTTTCCTCCAAATCAAAATCAAGCACCGTCGCAAAGCGAATGGCGCGGAGTATACGCAGCGCATCCTCGGAAAATCTCGTCTTGGCGTCACCCACGCAACGAATGATCTTGTTGGCAATATCCTCTTTTCCACAGAACAGATCAACTGTTCCGTCGTCGCGGAGCGGATCTCCCGCCATTGCGTTAACGGTAAAATCCCGACGCTCAAGATCTTTGGCGACGTCGGTTGTAAAGGTCACGCTGTCCGGGTGTCGGGAATCGGTGTAGCTTCCGTCTATGCGAAAGGAGGTGCATTCGTACATCTCTCCGTCCATAAGAACGGTGATCGTGCCGTGCTTAAGGCCCGTGGGTATGGTTCGCAGCTTTGCGCGTTCAAAAATCTCCATCATTTCTTCGGGACGGGCGGACGTGGTCATATCCCAATCGCTCGGGGTCTTTCCCATTATGGAGTCGCGAATACAGCCGCCAACAGCGTAAGCCTTATGACCCGCGTCTGCCAGCGTTTTTGCTATCAGCTTTACGTTGTTAGGATAATTGATCACCTCATTGTCCTCCTTTCCCAATCTTACGTTATTATTATACCAAATTTGCCGCAAAAGTCAACACAAAAAAACATCCGCGGAAGTCCGCGGATGTTAAAATGCTTTTTTAATTATGCCCAGGACATTGTGGTGGGCTTTTCCTCGTAGATAACTACATCCTTGAGGAAATTAACCGCCTTGCAAAGTCCCTCGTCAATGGACATTACGCTGTCCTCGTGCTCGATGGAAAGCACTCTGTCGTATCCGCAGAGGCGGAGGTTGGAAACGAGGTCTCTCCAATAGGTCTCGCCGTTACCATAACCAACGGTACGGAATACCCATGCTCTGTGAAGCTCGTCGCCATAGTGCTTGGTGTCAAGCACACCGTTCTTGGCGGTGTTGTATTTATCGACCTTGGTGTCCTTTGCGTGAACGTGATAGATGGCGCCCGCAAGCTCGCGAATAGCCGCAACGGGATCCATACCCTGCCAGATGAGGTGAGAGGGGTCGAAGTTTGCTCCGATAACGTCGCCAACTGCCGCGCGGAGACGGAGAAGCGTTTCGGGGTTATAAACGCAGAAGCCGGGGTGCATCTCAAATGCTACTCTTACGCCGTGTTCCTTGCAGAACGCGCCAGTCTTCTGCCAATAAGGAATGACCTTTTCGTTCCACTGCCAATCAAGTATGGCAAGAAAATCTTCGGGCCAAGGGCAGGTTACCCAGTTGGGATACTTAGCGCCTTCGTGGTCGCCGGGGCAACCCGAGAAGGTGATAACGGTGTCAACGCCCAGCTTTTCCGCAAGCAATACCGCGTTGCAGAAATCCTCGTGATACTGAGAGGCGATCTTTGCATCGGGATGCAGGGGGTTGCCGTGAGCCGCAAGGGCGCAGATCTCAACGTCGTATTTTTTAAAAGTAGCAACAAACTCATCAAATTTAGCCTGATCTGCAAGCAGCTCTGCGGGATTGCAGTGAGCCTTGCCGGGATATCCACCCGCGCCCACTTCAACGGTGTGCACGCCGAGACCGGATACGATCTTCAAGGTCTCGTCAAGGGATTTCTGTCCGTAAAGATTGATAAGAACACTTAATTTCATAATTTTTTCTCCTAAAAGATTTATTTGATACAAATTATCATCACAACTATATTATAAGGCTTTTTTGAGTTGTTTTCAAGAGGTTTTGACATTTTCTTTGTTTTTTTTGGATAGCAAGGGGCACTGGGGCAAAAAACAAGTCGGATTTTGACAAAGCCCTTGATTTTATTTTGATGTCGTGATAAAATTAAAGGTAGAGAAAAGAATCGGAGGCCAAATACATGTTTGTCGATATGCTTGGAAAAACAAGAATAAAGCTTAGCTTGCATCTTCATTCCGCATTTTCGGACGGAGAATTGACTCCACCCGAGATAGCCGAGCTTTACGCGGCTGAGGGATATGATGCCATTGCCGTTACTGACAGATGGATATTTGGCGAGGAGTGCGAGCTTTCGGGGCTTTTGGTGTTGTCGGGCGCGGAGTATGACGTTGGAGGAGGAGACCGCGACAACGGAATATATCACGTGGTCGGTATAGGAATGACCTCTGATCCCGAGATACCTTACGATTGGAAAAACATGAAAAAGACCGCCGCCTCAAAAGCGGAGCAGATCATAGAAAAAATAAGATTATATAACGGCTTTTCTTTTGTTGCTCACCCTGCCTGGTGTGATAATACGGCTCGCAAGCTGCTGGACGTGGGTTGTTTTGACGGGCTTGAGATATTCAGTGCGGCGTCGGCGTTTGGCGGAGAGGATAAGTCTTATTCGGGTGATATAGTGACCGAGCTTGCGAAATTTGGAACGTTGCCTGTGCTGATAGCGTCGGATGATGCCAAGGATTATGCGGACGAGCAGTTTTGCGCCGCGGTTATGGTAGAGGCGTCGGAAATGGATAGCGCAAGCATCGTGCGCGCTCTCCGCGCGGGAAGATTTTATTCCACCGAGGGCCCGGAGGTGCATATCTCCGTAAGTGTTGGCGGAAAGGTCAAGGTCACCTGTTCGCCGTGCACCAATATAGAACTGTTTACAAACGATGCCGACAAACAAGGCAAGTGCTTTAGCGGAGAAGGGTTGGTAGAGGCGGAGTATTCGCTCAAGCAAGGCGAAAGATACGTGCGCGCCGAGGTGACGGATAGCCTTGGCAACAGGGCGTGGACAAATTATTTGTCAGTTGATTGATCGGATCTTGGAAAAGAGCAATTATAAGCGTCGCAACGCTCCAATAAACCGTTGAAGCAGGGTTTTATTTGAGCAAAGGATAAGAGGGTGAGATTTTGAATTCAGAAGAACGAAGTAGACTTCAATATATAAAAATGACCGAAACGCCCGTGTGGAGGCTCATCATAACGCTGGGAATACCCACAACGGTTAGCATGCTCATAACCAATATATACAACATGGCAGACACCTATTTCGTCAGCACGCTGAGCAACGCGGCGGGTGGAGCGACGAGCATTGTGTTCAGCGTTATGGCGATATTGCAGGCGTTTGGATTCATGTTCGGTCACGGCGCGGGAAGTCACGTTAGCCGACTGCTCGGCGCGAGAGATAGCGAAAGGGCGGGCAGATTTACTTCGACAAGCTTGCTTTTGTCATCGCTGTGCGGCACGGTTATAATGGTGTTTGGACTTATCTTTTTGGAGCCCTTGATGTTGTTTTTGGGCAGTAATGAGGAGATATTGCCGCATGCCAAGGATTACGCGATCTATATTTTCATAGCCGCGCCTGCCATGACTGCGTCCTGCGTGTTTAACAACGTTTTGCGGTACGAGGGCAAGGCAACGTTTGCCATGATCGGCTTGACCTCGGGCGGAATCCTCAACATTTTGTTCGACTATATATTTATTATGCATTTGGGAATGGGAACGGCCGGAGCAGGTCTGGCAACGGCGATTTCACAATACATAAGTCTAATTATTCTTGCAGTACCGTTCTTTATCGGCAAAACACAGAGCAAGATCGCCTTTGGGCGAGGCTTTATGAGCTGGCGTATCGTTTGGGATATCGTTACAACGGGACTTCCCAGTCTTATCCGTCAGGGACTTAGCAGCATTTCAACGGGTATGCTCAACGTTCAGGCAAAGGCTTTTGGAACGGCGGCGATATCCGCGATGGGTTACGTTTCAAAGACGGTACAGTTCATATTCTGCGTAGGACTCGGAATAGGTCAGGGCTTTCAGCCGGTGTCGGCGTTCAATTACGGAGCAAAGAAATACAGCCGAGTTAAAAAAGGCAGCTATTTTACCATGGCGTTTGGGCTTTTGCTCATAGGCTCTCTTGCGGCAGTGTGCTACGGTATAGCGCCCTCTATAATATCCATATTCAATTCGGAGGGCGACCCCGAGGTTACGAGAATAGGTGTTGAAGCCTTGCGTATAAACTGTATGGTGCTTTGGGTCTTGCCGTTTACCGTGGTTGGAAACATGATGTTCCAGAGCATAGGAAAGCGCATACCCGCAATATTACTTTCCGCGCTCCAGAATGGCATTGCGTTTATGCCTATGATATATCTGCTGCCATATATTTGCGAGAGACTTTACCAAAACGGGCTTTTGGGACTTGAAATGGCACAGCCCGCGGCATATGTTCTTACGGCTCTTGTAACGTTACCTTGTACGGTCATATTCTTAAGTAAGCTGCCTTGCGACGAAGACGCAATAAAGCAATAATATAAACCGCTTCCTTACAAAAGGAAGCGGTTTTGATTTTTAATAGATATCAAAGACGGCTAAGCTTTTTGACCGTCTTTTTCTCTCCCACCTTTAGCGCAAAGCAGTTGTCGGAGAGCAGATAAGGAACGTCAAGCGTGACGTAAGGATCAAAGTATTCTGCGGTTACTGTGATCTCGTTGTCGTTCTCGGAGAGAATGACGGGAGCCTTGTATTCAAGCTCAAGGTCAGAGAAGCGATCCTTGATAAAGAAGGCGCGGTCGTCACCAAGATCACTCTGTATGTCGCAGAGAATTACGGTGCTTGTGCTAAGATAAGCGTCCACATCGGCAAAGTCGCACTCGAAGATCTTTTCGGAAACGTTTTCGGCAACGTCAAAGGGGATATTTTTCACCCAAAGCTCGCGATCGGACTTGAAATCGTAAACGTAGAGCTTGGCGTTACCCGAGACGGATGAGAGCGAGTCGTTGCACAGATGCAGGGAAAGCTTTCCGTTTTTCTCGGAAATAGCCGCGATCACGGGCTTTGCGGAGCGCTTGAAGGTGTAGTATGCGGGCTTGGGACAAGCGTAGTAGTCGATGAGCGACCAGCCTGCCGCCGCGGGCCAGCAATCATTGAGCATCCAATAGGTCAAGCCCCAGGAATAGCCCTTGTTTCTGCGGTAAAGCTCCATGGATAAGCGGATCGTGTCGCAATGCACGAGCTGATATTTGCGTATGCGGTCCTCTCCGTCCACAAACTCGCCGAACACCTTTTGCGCCATGCCCAGATAGGTATCGAAAAGCGTAGTTCCGAGATAGGGATTGTTCTTGGTGTGGAATCGCAGCATTTCCATGGAGTCGTCGGAGAAAACGTCCTCGCGCGTCAGATATTTTTCAAGGCTGGATGCAAAGGACATTCCAAAGCAGGGATATTCACAGCAGAAGCGCGAAAGCAGATTGTCAAAATGGCTGCGATAGTTCTTCATGTCGGTTTTATTAATGAATGGGAAGATAGCGTCGCCGAGATAGCTCGTAACGTGCGTTGTACCGCGGGTAGAACTTGCGTAAAGCTCGCCGCCATAAGGCGATGATGCAAAGAAATATCTGTGCGGGTCAAGCTCGCGCAAGATGGGCTCGGCGCCAAAGGTAGCGGAGCGATAGCCGGGGAAGTCGCGCGTGTTTTCCGTTCCGTCAACGGCGTTTTCGTTGTCACCGCACCAATATATAAGGCAGGCGTGGTTGCGCAGGCGAAGCGCCGCCGCGCGCGTTTCGTTGTTAAGCGCCTTGATAAACCATTCGTGCTCCTCGGGATAGGTGCCGCAAGCCATAAGAAAGTCTTGTGAGACAAGGATACCGATTCGGTCACATTCGGAGTAGAATTCGTCGCGCTCAAAGATTCCGCCGCCCCAGACTCTTATCATATTGACGCCACCCGCAACGGACATTTCGAGCAGGCGAGTTATCTTTTCGGGAGTTTCTTCGGATGGGAAAGGCTCACAGGGGACCCAGTCGCCGCCCTTGCACATTATCGGTACGTTGTTGACTAAAACCGTAAATGTCGCGGGGGCTTTATTTTTATCAACGTTCTTGAGGTGATCGCACTTTTGAAGCTCAAGGCTCATGTTTTTATATTCCGAGCCTTCGGGGTCTTCGATCTGAATTATAGTTACCTTGCGGATACCGATCTTTTCCGTCTTTTCGCTCGTAGGAGAGGAAACGGTGACGGTATAAAGCGGTTGTTCACCGTATCCTGCGGGATACCAAAGCTCAGCGTTCGCAATATCAAAGGTATCGTATATTTTCTGCGCGAATGCAACTCTGTCCTTGGACAAAACGACCTTGCCGTCGGGAGCGCATACCTCGATGTGTATCACGTCGCCGCAATCGCAGAAATCGCGCAGAGAGATCTCCAGCTTTAACTGCGCCGTGTAGGGATTGACGTCGGCGGTGTAGACGTAAATACTGTCAATTTCGTTTTTTTCGCGGAAGCAAAGACGAACGGGGCGGAATATGCCCATAGTGACGAATCTGTCAACCCAGTCCCAGCTGTACGTGCATTGGATGCGGCGGGTGTTCATTCGTTCTTGCGTGAACGCGCCGGGGTAGAGCTTCAAGCCTTCGACGCGCTTGATGGGGGAGAAAAATCTCACCTCGAGAGTGTTTTCGCCTGCACGCAACACGCCGTCAACACAGAATTCGTGCGGGATGAACATATCGTCCACCCCTCCTATCTTTTGACCGTTGAGATATACGTCGGCGTAGGTGTCAAGTCCGTCAAATTCAAGATACGCGCGCGTCTTTACGGAATTGACCGAAAAGGTCTTTGTATAGGTAAAATCGCAGTTTTCTATCCATTGAACGTTTTTGGAATTATCTCTATAAAAGATGTTTTCTATTATTTTGTGTTTGATGAGATCGGTATGTACGCAGCCGGGCACGCATCCCTCAAGCTCGAGCGCGCCCACGGGCGAATCGGCGCAGGAAAGGTGCCAAGCACCGCAAAGGTCGATAAATTTACTCATTTTGATCCTCCAATAACAGCAAGAAATATGTGCCGTATAAACTCATTTTATCATATATTTTTCGTGTTTTCAATAGCCAAACGGCGCCATTTTTTCTACTTTTCGTTGATTTCCGCCGCGGTTTTGGCGCTTTTGAGTTTACGGAATTCTTTGGGAGTCATACCGACCTCCGATTTGAAGCTGCGTGTAAAATAATTTGCATCGCAAAATCCCACGGTTGATGCAATGCTCATGATGGGCTTGTTTGTGGTTTCAAGTAGCATTTTTGCTCGGTTTATGCGCGCGTGACGGATGTAATCTGTGATTCCCATTCCAAAGGTTTGTTTTGATATATAATAAAGCTTGCTTTTGGAGATATACAGTCCGCGGCATAAAGAGGAGACGGTTATGGAATCGTAAAGATGGTTTTCTACGTAGGCGGAAAGTCTCTCGCCTATATTTTGTCCGCCCTGGCGTATTATCTTGTTTGTGTGCAGGTAGCATACGCACATCGACATAATGTTGAGTGCTGAGCAGATAAAATCGTCGTCAACGCATCGAAGCTCGGATAGGCCTTGATTAAAAAGTTTTACGTCAATGCCGTATTCTCTCGCGGCGACGTGCATGGCGCGTTCAACGCAAGGCTCGTTTCCTTGGCGTAATATTTGTCCCATCATCATATATCCGATAATACTGTCTCCCTCAATTATGGGTGTTATCGCTTCACAGAGGCCCATATGGCAGGTGTATATATAAGGTTTGCGCTTTTTTTCGCAAGCATCAAATCCAATATTGTCAAATTCTATGCATCGCGAGATAAGCTCGTCATTTTGACGCACCGCCATGCAAAATGAGCACATCGTGTCGGGATAGGAATGCAGAACTCTCCTCGATGCATCGTAAAGAACGATCTTGATGCCCGTCATATTGTAAAAATCGCGTGTGGCTTGCTTAAGCTCATCCATCATTATCTCTAGCATTCGATCACCTCGCAAAAATTCAAAATGCTATTTTTGTGTCCCACAATATATTAATTATACGCAATATTTATGGTGTAATCAAGTACTATTGCCTCACAAAAACCCAAAATGCTATTTTTATGTCTTACAATTCATTTATTATACACTATATTTATGGTAAAATCAAGATGTAAGCAATCAGTTAAAATAAGAGTAACAGAAACGGAGGCTTTTATGTGGTACGAAAATTCATTCAGAAGACACCTGTGCGATATGCACATAGAGGACTGGAATCCGCGTTTTATGTCGCAGTTTGATCCCGAGGCGTACGTTGATAATCTGAAGCGTGCCAAAGTGTCGAGTGCAATGCTTTATTTTCAGTCGCACGTCGGGCTTTGCTATTTTCCCACGAAAACGGGAAAAATGCACGCCGCCTTTCGCGGCAGAGAGGATGCTATGCGTCGCGTTGTCGACCTGTGTCACGATAACGGCATCAACGTAACGGGATATTACAGTCTGATCTATAACACCGTCGAGCATGACAGACATCCCGAATGGAGGCTTATATATCCGAACGGCTTTTCACAAAGAGAAGGTGGCGCGGGTAACGCCAAGGTGGAATTTTCAAGCGAGAATGCCGCGGGAAGATATGGAATGTGCTGTCCTAACAATATGGAATACCGAGCGTTCGTCAAGGCACAGATAGAGGAAATGGCACAGTGTTTTCCCGACGTTGAGGGTATGTTTTACGATATGCTTTTTTGGCCCGACGTTTGCTATTGTGACAAATGCCGTGAGCGCTGGGCTCGCGAGGTGGGCGGAGAGCTGCCGCACGAGAGAGATTGGAAGGATAAAAGATGGCTCCTGCACGCGCAAAAGCGCCGTGAATGGATGGGCGAGTTTGCGCAGTGGGTGACAGATCTGTCAAAATCGACATGGAAAAAAGAAATATCCGTTGAGCATAACGTGGCTTGTTCAGCTTTGTGCAATGCAGCAAGCGGAAACGCCGAGGAGGTAATTGCCGCCTGCGACTATGCGGGAGGAGATCTTTATCGCAGCGTTTATCACCAGTCGTTTGCCTGCAAGTTCTTTCAGAGCATAACGAAAAATCAGCCCTTTGAATATATGTTCTCGCGTTGCGCACCCAGGCTTGCTATGCACACGCAGATAAAATCTCTCGACGTAATGAGGAGCGCGACCTTCGTTACCGCCGCAAATCACGGCGCAACGTTGGTTATCGATGCAATTGACCCCGTAGGAACACTGGACACGCGCGTGTATGAAAGGATAGGCGAAGTGTTCTCGGAGCTTGAAGCATACGAGCCTTATATGAAGGGAACACCCATAGCCGACGTTGGAATCTATTACAGTCTTAAAAGTCAGTTCGACCCTTACGGTGATAGATATATAAACTACACGGGTGTTGAAAAAATCACCGAGACGATGATAGACAAGAATGTGCTTTGGGGCATCACGGGAGGCTTTGCGCCACTTGATCGCTATAAAATAGTGGTGGCATCCGAGCTTACCGAGGAGGATGCTTACGATAACGACCGTCTTGTAAGCTACGTTGAAGGCGGAGGAAATCTTTATATCAGCGGCGGAGATTGTAAAAGTCTTATAAAGAGGCTTTTGGGTGCGGACGTTGTGGGACGCACGAGAGAAAATGTAGTTTACGTTGCGCCTGCTGACGAGCTTTTGAGCATTTTCGGTACGTATAACAAAGATTACCCTCTGCATTTTAATGCCGCCTCTCCTATATTGGAAGGCGTTGACGAAAGACACGTGCTTGCAAGAATCAAGCTGCCGTATACCGCGCGGACGGATGCTCGTTTTGCGTCTATTCATTCCGACCCTCCCGGTGTGGAAACGGATATTCCTGCCGTAGTCATCAAGCCGTATGGAAAGGGACGCGTTATCTGGTCGGCTATGCCCATCGAATGCGAGAGCATATATGATTACAGAGATATTCTCATCTCGCTGTTGGAGTATGGCACGGGAGCGCAGTTTACGCTGACGTCCGATGCACCCGACGACGTGGAGATCACGGCATTTGAAGATGGCAATTCAACCATCGTCCACGCCGTGCTTTTCAACACGAAAAAGGTAGCAAGACGGGTCGGAGACGTGGCGGTAGCATTCAAATGCAGCCGAAAGCCGAAGCGTGTCGTGTGTGTTCCCGAAGGTAAAGAGACGAAGTTCGAGCTCAATGAAAACACGGTCAGCTTCACGATAGATCAGACCAACGTATTCAAAACTTACCAAATAGAATTTTGATAAAGGAGAAAAGATATGTCGATAGCAAAAAAGTTACTTGAAGAAGGCTACGGTGTATATAGATTGGCTCCTACGTGGGTGCCGAGAGCCTTCTGCCGTCCCGCTAAGAGAATAAAGCTCCATCCCGATGATTATTACGTTTTAGGTCAGGAAAGAGGCGGAATTGACGAGCGCTGGTTTTCGTCCACAACTCACGCCGAGAACGGACCCGATACGCCAGAGGATGAAGGCTTGAGCTACATCGTTTCGCGCGACGGAAACGAACGCATACTGCTTCGCGATGCAGTTGACGAGCTTAAAGGAGAGGTGATAGGCGAGGCGCTTTGGAAAGAGTACGGCAAGTGGCCTATGTTCTCAAAGTTTTTTGATAATTTAGGTCCGCTTCCTCATCATATCCATCACAGACAAGAACACGCCGAGCGCGTTGGCGCAGAGGGTAAGCCCGAAATGTATTTTTTCCCCGCGCAGATGAACAATTACGAGGGAGAGTTCGGCTATACGTTCTTCGGTCTTCGCCCCGAGACCACCAAAGAGGAGGTAAGAGAGGCGCTTGCCAATTTCACGAAGGGAGATAATCATCTGCTCGACTTGTCGCAGGCGTATAAGATAACGTTGGACACGGGTTGGGACGTTCCTCCCGGAGTCTTGCACGCACCCGCAAGCATGTGTACTTATGAGCCGCAATATGCAAGCGACGTTTACGCTATGTATCAGTCGGTACTCTACGGTGGTCATTGCGTAAGCGAGGATCTGCTTTGGAAAAATTGTCCCGCAGAGGAAAGAGAAAAACAAAACTTTGATTATCTTGTCGACGTTATCGACTGGGAAAAGAACGTTGACCCCAATTTCAGTAAAAATCGCTTTATGAAGCCCAAGACCATCGCCGAAAATGAGGATTATACAGAGGAATGGATATGCTATAAGTGCGAGACCGTTTGTGCAAAGAGGCTGACCGTCAACCCCGGAAAAAGTGCGATTATTAAGGATGCCGCGGCATATGGACTTATTCTTTTGCAGGGCAGAGGAACGTTTGGTGTATGGGAGCTTGAAACGCCCACGCTTATCCGCTACGGCGAGTTGACGAACGATGAGTTTTTTGTCACCGAAGCGGCGGCGCAGGGGGGAATAAAGATAACTAACACATCTTCAACCGAGCCTATCGTTATGCTCAAGCATTTCGCAAAGAACCCCGAGCTTGCGGTAGAATAAAACAACAAACCGCCGCGCTGTTTGCGCGGCGGTTTGCTGTTGACTCATTATTTTTATAAATGCCACTTCGTGTACAATATTGAGCAAAAATCGTCCCCGGGAAGCTTTTGATAATACACGGTCAAAAGCGAACCATCAGATAGTTCGACCGTTGAAGGATAACCAAGATCCCAATCACTTCCCTCCTCGCTCACCGTGATCTCCGCGCCAAAAGTCACACCGCCGTCATAGCTTATTCTCGCGCGCTGACCATACGGATTTTCTCTGCGCCCATATGTCATAACCAGAGCTCCTGACGAGTGTAACAATAAGTGGGGCGGCGCTCCGCAAACATCAAGAGCCTGCGGCAGAGTCCACGTTTTTCCTCCGTCGTCGGAAAAGCAACGCATCACACCCAAATCGTATTTAGTGGCGTCCCCGTAGTGTGCGCGGATGGCTACCACTATACGTCCATTATCAAGCTCGGCGGCGTGAAGCTCGTGCATCTGATCATTGTTTATTTCCTCGGGAATAGCGATTTTCGATAGGCAGCTCCAACTCTCTCCGTCATCACGGCTTTCAAAAGCATAGAGAGCTCCGTCCTCGTAATTTTCATCGTAGAAAGCCTTGCCAACGAACAAAAGATTACCGTTTTTCAGCTTTATCGGTCCGTGCGGCGACTGGACGGGCACTTTTACCGCGCGTCCCCACGTTTTTCCCCCATCACGAGACAAACGAACGAAGGATCCCGCGTGATTTTGTTCCTCGGATAAGTTTTCCCAGCGTTTGACGAGTCCGAGTGCCATTTCGTTGGTAACGCAATTCTCGTAATGACTGAGCCAATTATTTTTGTTAAAATAAAATTCGCGAGGGTGATTAAAATAGCCCAAAAGCAACTTGCCGTCACCAAGACTTGTAATGCCTCCGTCGCGGTCGTCAAGCTCGGTATCGTTGACGATCATTGGCAGAGACCAGCTCTCGCCCTCGTCATAGCTTACGTACATAAGGTTTTTTCCAAACGGACATATGTGTCCGAGTCTGTGTCCCGAAGAGACGACGTACAAAATGCCCTTTTCGTCCCGACACACGGTAGGCCACCCCTGATAGCGGAAAAGACCTCCCTCGGTTCTGTTAACAATGCCAAATTTCATGATACGCCTCCTTATTAACATCTATCTTTTATCTGTTCGCGGTATTTCTTCGTCCAAGTTACCGCTGATTCGACCACCATTATCAAATTATAGCACGATATGAATACGTAATTTATATTGGCAGGATTTTGAGTTGTTATAACTATCCATAAAGTCAGACTCACCATACAAGACACGGTATTTATGTATTGAGCCTCGATGAATCTGAGCGCACTGAGCACCGACACGAGTATTCCCGCAACGAACAAATAGCAGTCCACCACGGGATAGCTGCCCGAAATAAATGACGAAAGTCCGAAATATGCTGCCGCCCACGCGGGTACGAGCGACAAAAGCGCCACCGAAAGCCACTTGGGCGACAAGGAGGCAAAACGCGTGCTTACGATACCGCTTGAATGTCTTTTCCAGTTAAAAAACGAAAATATCTGTATTGGAAAAGAGATCAGAATTGACGACATTGCCGAGAAGTACAAGCCCTCTCCAATATAAACTATGCCATATACCGCCGCATTGAGTCCGCCGAGCAAAAAGGTATATCTGTTTGCCCTCGCCGACAAAAGCATCACAAGCAAGGTCACAAGAGTTGGCAGAGTTTTTATAAAACTCTGCTGACGCCATACGGCAAAAAAAATTATGAGCGCACCCGTGACACCCACGACTGCATAATTGAATATCTTAAGACGTTTCATCACACTATCCTCACTAGCGATATTTTATCACATATAAATTCGCGTGAAAAGTAACAAAAAGGAACTCTTCTTTGCGAGTTTTTCCGTTTTGTGCTGTTTTTTGCGTTTTTATATTGAAGGCGGGCTCAAAATATGATAAAATATCAAAAAGACGCGCGATATCAAACCTTCCTCGTCACAAATAAAGGAGTCAAGCCATGAACACTCAAAACTACTCAAACTCTCTGCAAATCCCCGTCAAAGTCGGGCGTCTATGCGCAATATTTTGTACCGACTGCGCTCCGCGCGTTGTAAATGATCAATGCGCGTCAAATCTGCACGACCACCACGATTACGAGCTTCGCTATGTAGCAAAGGGCACCTGCCACCAGATGATCGCCGGCAAAAAGCACATGGCGCAAAAAGGGGATATAATAATCGTTCATCCGCGCGAATATCATCTTCAAGAGTTGCCTTGCGGCGAAGCGGAACAATACACGGTAAGGTTTTCCGTCGCACCTGCCACAAGCGAGCGTGCAGACCAAAAGGCGTTTGACATTGCAACGGAGTTTCTCAATTCCGCAAGAATTCTTCATGACGAAAATTGCGAGCTATTGCCTCTATTTCAAGCACTGGCGCGCGAGCTGGAAAACCGAAGTTTCGGATTTGTGAGCAACATCCGCTCCGCGTGTGCCATGCTTATGACTTGCCTGTTGCGCTTGTCACACAACGATATGAGCAAGATATATCCCGCAGAGGAACTTAAATATCACGATTTTGAACGCCGTACGATCGACGCCTTTCTCTTCGAGAGCGCGTACCGAGGCGGCGGCAAAACAAGTGAGCTTGCAAAGCAGATGTGCGTAAGCGAACGGCAGATAAACAATATTATGCACAAACGCTTCGGTATGTCCTTTGTTGCCAAGATAAACGAGATCCGCCTCGAGCAAGCCGCCGTCCTGCTATTGCATACCGACCGCCCCATTGAGCAGATACTCGGCGAATGCGGTTTTAAGAATTACAATTATTTTTCAAAGTGCTTCAAAAACAGATTCGGCACAACACCAACAAAATACCGCGCATCGCACACGTCTGTAAAATAACGAAGGACGTGTATCATAAAAAAGTCCGCACGCCATAAAAACGTGCGGATTTTTTGTTACCGTGTCAGAACTTTGCGCTTTATTGTTTTGGAACGTTGCCAATGATAAAGAGTGGGTGCTTTTTGGCGTTGACCATAAGTATGTAGACCATGGCAAAAATGTGGTCATTCCCGCAACAAACTCGGTCTTTACCGAAGTTCCGCGCTCCTTGAGCTTAAAAAACGTTCCATTGTTTGTTTCCTTGCCAATAAATGCTAAAGCATTAGAAAAATGCCCTTTCGGGCATTTTTCAGTTTACTTGATTATCCACAAAAACAAAATAATTACAAGCGTTTTGCGTTATTCTTTTTTGATGGAACATTATTTGACAGTAATTCTAATATCTCCCGTATCGGTGGTTATCTGGCATTTTCCGCCGGATACCGAATGGGGAACGTCAATTGATCCTGTGTCGGTCTTTACGATGAATATCTTTTGTGAAAGCAGACTTCCAACAACGTCACCCGTATCGGTTTTGACAAATATCTCGGCGGCATCGCAGCCTTCAAAGCGCACGTCACCCGTATCCCGTTCAACAGAGAGCTTTTCCGTTGAAATAACGTTTTTCATGGATATATCGCCGGTGTCCCCGCGGGAAATAAGGTTTTTGCAGCGAATGTCGATGAGCTGCACTCTACCCGTTGAAACCCCGACAAAGAACTCGCCTTTGCAAGCAATTTGCGACGCAGTTATCCTTCCTGTTGACGTGGAGAGGGAAATAGAATTCGCGGATGTGCTTTCCACAATTATGCTGCCCGTGTCGGTCTTTATCCTTACGTGTCCGGAAGAGGAGGCGAAATTTGTTATGCTTCCTGTATCTTCGGATATGTCAATGCTTGTAAATTTGTAGTCCTTTGGGATGCTTACGTCGCCCGTGTCGGAGTTTATTGAAAGCGCGCCGTAGTCACCCTTGGGAATATATACGGTTATGCTTGGAGAGCTGAAATTAATGCCGATATGCTCGTACCATTTCCTGCTGTCCAATACGCTTATCAGCAAGGTTCCGTCCTTCACGGAAACCGAGTGCTTTAAGTTGCTCTGCTCGTAGCACACCACGGAGCAGCTTGAGTCTTGGGAAACGACAAATTTTACGTCAGCCGTGTTGGTGTTGATCGATATGGACGAAAACTCTTCGGTTATTTGATGCTGATTGGTTTCATATTTGCTTGTAGACAGTGCTGTGAAATTCCATTTAAGCATAGTCATAATTCCTCCAAAGATAATACTTCCGATCAATACAAGGGAAGCGGCAATTATCAGCCATACTTTTGCGCTTTTAGTCATATTGCTCCCCCTTTCCTATAAAGCATTTTTTTATACCCAGAGCTATTTTTTTGGTAAGCGTCGCTGTGCCCTTGGTTGCCGCGTTGCAACCAAAGAACAAAAAGATCGCAAGCCCCGCGCACACAAGTCCCGCACCGATCAATGCGACGCCTGAAAGTCCCTGACCGATCACCGCCAGAACAACGCCCGCCCCTATGCCGGCGACAAAGCAAGCCGCAAAGCAAGCGAATATTGCCCAAATAGAAACTATGAGCGACCACAGAACCACATACACCGCAATAATCACGACCAATGCGGCAGCCGCCAAGGAAAGCCATATCGGAGAACCGAGTGCCAAAAGCACGATCTCCCATGCTCGCAGCCGTCTTTTAGGTCTGATTCGTTCCTTTGCTATTTTTGCAAAAGGGATATCCTTTATGATCTGCGCGGATATTTCGTCCAGCGACCCGATGTCCGCAACGGCTTCTTGCTCTGTGAGCCCGTCTTCCATTCTGTCGTCTATCATCTCGCCGTAAAAGGCGAGACGCTCTTCAAGCTCTTGTGCCGGTAATCCCGAAAGACTTGCCCTGAGCTTGTCAAGAAATTCTTGTTTGAGCATTTTTGTCATCCCCCTTTGTTATGAATTGATACATTGACATGACTTCGCGCCACTCGTCCTTAAAGTCCTCGATGCGCGCAAGTCCCGCCCTTGTGATATGATAGTATTTTCGAAGTCTGCCGTTGTGTTCTGCCGTTCGCACGGTCAGCATGTCAGAATTCTCCAATCTTTTCAGTATCGTATATAGAGTGGATTCGGACATTTCGATATATGGCTTCATATCTTTGATGATCTTGTATCCGTATGAGTCCTCGTCCTTGATGGCGGCTAATACGCATACGTCAAGTATACCTCGCTTTAATTGAATATCCATGTATTTCTCCGATCTGTTATCTTGGCAATGCTATGCCTTACGTAATACATCATATCACGAAGTATTGTTCTTGTCAATACTTTTTTGAAAAAATTTTTCGGCACACTGCTAATTAATTACAAAAATCGGCTTGAACTTACTGTTCAAGCCGCTATATAAGTAGCCATACAAGCAGAGCAATAACCCCACAAGTAATAAAGCAAGCCACCACAAGACTTTTCTTTATAGATACAAGAGCCACAAGTAAAAAGAAAAAGCCTTGCAGAATTATCTTCTACAAGACTTATTTCTATATTTGTTCAGCTTGTGTGCTTTTTAGCCCTTGCCGAATGTGTGAGTGAGAACCTTGATAGTCAAATTATTCCCATTCGCTTAAATTAGCATTATATTGAGTGAATTTTGGTCTTTCCACACGGTTTTTTGGGGGATTTGACCGCCTTTTTCTGCTTCGTCTATGGAGTCTGCGAAAAAACGGTATCAAAATGGTATCAATGATACCACCCGGAAAACACAGTTTTTAGGGTTGATTTATTATACCATAAAAGCGGAATAAATACAAGAGGTTTTGCAAAAAACTGAAATTTTTGTTGTTGAAAAAAGTATTATTTTATGATATAATAAATACGGATTTAATACATTGAACGGAGGAAATATTATGGAGTTGTTTTTTTCAATTACCACATTAATATTTTCAGCAATAGCAATAGGCATTTCAATTTATACTGTGAACAAACAAAACAAATTAGGCTTATTTGATAAGAGATATGATGTGTTTCATACCGCCAACTTCTTAATAGTTGTTGCAAAGACAGTTATAAATACTGCCGATCACTCCGAAAAAGAAATTTTGAGTGCTTGCAGAAATAGCTATTTTGAGGTCAATTTTTTGAATTCACAAAACTGTGACAAAAATGATTTGAAATCATTTTACCACAATTTATGTCTTTGCGCATCAAAAGCAGAATGCTTATTTCCTAAAAAACATATGGGTGTGTACAACATTTTTTTGAATACATTTATTAATTACTTTCCTAATGCAATTGATGGCAAAAACACCCTTTCTAACAAAAACGAGCTAATAGCAGCGCTTAATATTTTAGAAAAAGAGAAGGTTATGGAAAAATTAGAAAAATATATAAAAATCGGATAACACAAAAAGCGATGGTCATTCTTTGTTGATCATCGCTTTTTGATTTTAAAATATTAAATGATTCGTGTTAACGAACTAATACTATGTTATCCTGTGTTTTGATTGCCGCGTCACGCATCATCGCTTGCACTTCTTCCTTGGTACACTTGTAATCACCCTCACCGTTTCGACGATAACTTCCCGAAAGAGGATTGCCGTCGATATACACGGGCTTATCGCTGCGCGGTGCGGAGGTTCAGCCTTTTTTATGGAGTTTTGCTATTATGTTGAAGACATTTTTAACTAAAGGGTTTGTTTTATCCACCACCCGGGTTTACCGTTAGTTTCAATACCACCGTTAGAATTAAAAGTGAATTTAAATCCAGAGTTCTCGCACCAATTTATAAAATCCGAAACGTTTTTGTCTCCGATAATCCAAAAGAGCCCGCTTGTTTTTCTATTGTCCACATAAGAAATTTTTAGAGATTTGAGAAGAGTTAAAATGTTATGGAGTTTGTCAATTGAATCGCTATCGGCGTTTTCAGAAGGTTGAGGGGAAGAACTTTGCTTTGCATTAGGAAAACTTGATGAGTCAATCGTTGTAAATTCATATTTAGTAATAATTATTCTCATCTTGTCTTTTTGTTTTGGTTTGTCAACTGTCAAAACATAGCTGTCGCGCCCATTGCTTTCGTAGTATAGCTGATTGATAATTGGGTCCATGTTATGTGGATTGTGAGATTTAATTTCTAAAACAGCGTTGGGATTTGATAAATCACATAAAGCAAGAATGTTTTTGTTTGGATGGATTACCAATTCTTGCGATACAATATGTTGATTTTTGAATATATCTTGTTTTATGTAATCTCTGACTGGAGCAAACTCGTTCATTAAGAGCAACAATAAATCGTTAAGCTTTGATACTTTTGATTCGTCCTTGCGTTCTGTTGGACTAACTGTGCCGTCGTAATTCAATTGGATATTAATCTGGTCGTCAAGGCAAGGCATTTTGCCAATATATTTAAGTTTTTTCTTGTTTTCAACAAGAAAACTCCGTGAATCGATTTTTTCAACATTAAGCATTACGTTTATCAAATGTTCAAAAACGATTCCTATCATATTAGCAGGAATTGTTGCGATTTTTATATTTGTTACGTCAAATCTTTTCACTTCTTTTGATGTATAGTGAAATTTAGGCATATTTTGGACATAATATTTGAAATTGGGGTAGTTAACTAAATAACTTGCTGGAACAATATAATCTTCGCTCAATTCAAAAGCCCTGTTATCCGTAATTAACAACTTGTGGTTGTCCATTTTTTTGAAGAGTTCCCATTCTAACAAGCAATCGTTGGCTCCGGTGTGAATTTTTTTGATACCATCAATTCCGTACAGACGGCACAAATTATCTTTTGTAACACAGCTCTTTACAAATTGGGCGGAATAGGAAATAATGTTTCTTTTAAAATTAAAAAAATGAAGTTTATGATAACCACACAAGCCCTTTCTTTTGAAGTAATTTTTGATAAATTTCTCGTCAAGATTTCCGTAAGTAAGGATAGTTCGGTTACACAAATCATATTCGGTGATAAGATCATCGACTTCTTTTTGAGATAGAGGATTGGTGGATTCTATGTCCTTTTTGGTGATACCGTTGACGTGAGATGTGTAAACATCAGAATTTAATTCTAGAGGCAGAAACCTATTATATAATTTCCCAGTGTCGGGTTGATAGATAGAAATGGATAGTAAATCGTGTTTCAAGGAAGACAATCCGTTTGTTTCTACATCCAAGACAACATAGTCGCTTTCGTTAATATTCACAGGATCCTCCGTTCTGTTTCTATGCAAATGCCTGTCCAATTTTTATCAAGAGGACAGGCGTTTGGACATTAGGTTTTTGCTTTGATAAACAGCTGCTTTTGCTTACTCCCATTCTATTGTTCCGGTAGGCTTTGGCGTGATGTCATATAGAACTCTGTTTATGCCGTCGACCTCGGTCGTGATGCGGTTGCAGATCTTGTGGAGGACGGAGTAGGGGATCTCCTCTATGGTGGCGGTCATGGCGTCCTTGGTGTTGACGGCGCGGATTATCGCTGGCCAGCCCTCGTAGCGACTGTCGTCCTTGACACCTACGCTCTTTATATCGGGAATTACAACAAAATACTGCCAGACCTTTTCCGCAAGTCCGCATTTGTCAAATTCGTCGCGAAGGATCGCGTCCGCCTCGCGCAGAGCGTGCAGACGGTCACGGGTGATGGCACCAAGACATCTTACTCCGAGTCCGGGACCGGGGAAGGGCTGACGGTAGACCATAGCGTGGGGAAGCCCCAACGCTTCACCGACAACGCGAACCTCGTCCTTGAAAAGCAGCTTTACAGGCTCGCAAAGCTCAAATTGAAGATCCTCGGGAAGTCCACCGACGTTGTGGTGCGACTTGACTGCCTTTTTACCCTCTGCCTGCTTTACAGACTCAAGAATATCGGGATATATCGTGCCCTGAGCCAAGAATTCGATACCCTCGAGTTTTCTTGCCTCCTCGGCAAATATCTCAATAAACTCTTTGCCTATTATCTTTCTCTTGGTTTCGGGATCGGAAACACCCGCCAAAAGATCAAGATAACGGTCGGTGGCATCGATGTATATAAGGTTTGCGTCGAGGTTTTTGCCGAATATTTCGATTACAGCCTCGCTTTCGCCCTTTCTCATAAGTCCGTGATTTACGTGAACGCAAACGAGCTGTTTTCCTATCGCCTTTATCAGCAACGCGGCAACCACAGAGGAATCAACTCCGCCCGAAAGCGCGAGCAGCACCTTCTTGTTGCCAACCTGTGCCTGTATTTGCTTGACCTGCTCTTCAATAAAAGCATTAGCAAGGTCAAAATTTGTAATGCGTTCCATATTTTCGGGACGAATATTGTTTGACATATGTTTTTCCTTCCTTTTGCAAAAATGTGATGCGAGAAAACCTTTTTTGGCAAAAGGTCTTCTCGCGCTCTTGTTGGAAAGCCGTTAAAAACGGTTTTGCTATTAAATAATTTTGTATCTCGTTTTGTGATGGGCGCGTGCTTTTTTAAAATTTAATGCAGGAGAGTTTAGTTTGTGTAGTTATCGAAATAACCTTGAACGAGAACAACAGGAGTGCCCTTGTCGCCCGAGCCGCTTGTCAGGTCGCAGAGCGAACCGATAAGGTCGGTGAGCTGGCGGGGAGTTGTACCCTGGGACGCCATGTTGCCAACGAGGCTGGAGCCGTCCTTAGCCTTGATGGAAGCTGAGATAGCCTCGCGAAGCTCCTCACCCGTAAGATTTGCGAAATCGTTATCGGCAAGATACTTGAGCTTAAGCTCGTTGGGCGTGCCTATAAGACCGTCGGTAAACGCGGGGGAGACAACGGGGTCTGCAAGCTCCCAGATCTTACCCTGGGGATCCTTGAATGCGCCGTCGCCGTAGACCATGACCTCAACGTGCTTGCCCGTAGCCTCAAAAACGTTCTTTTGAATAGCGAGAACGAGGGGCTTGCACTCGCGGGGGAACAGCTTGATCTTGTCCTCTGTCGACTTGTTGGAGCCGAGCAGACCGTATCTTTCGTTGCATCCGCTACCGTTAACGGGAGTGTTCATAATGTCGTCAAGTGAGCACACTACTTTTGCGCCGCTTTCGAGAAGGATCCTCTTGGTGCGCGCGCGAGTGTGAATGTCGCAGTTGATGATGCGGTCGGCATAGGGAAGGATCGCCTTTGCATTGTTGGCAAAGATTATCTCAACCTCGGCGCCACATTCGCGAACGAGCTCGCCATAATAGTCAACGTAGTCAACGCCGGTAAACTCGTGCTTTTCGTAACCGAAAAGCTCGCGGTATTTTGCGAGCGAGAGAACGTCGGAGTAGGGATTTACACCCGATTCGTCTATCTTATCAAGGCTCACAAGATGATTGCCCACCTCGTCGGAAGGATAGCTGAGCATAAGAACTACCTTCTTTGCACCCTTAGCAATACCGCGCAGGCAGATAGCAAAGCGATTGCGCGAAAGAATGGGGAAGATAACTCCAACAGTCTCGCCTCCGAGCTTGTTTTTTACGTCCTGCGCGATATCGTCAACCGTGCAGTAGTTACCCTGCGCGCGAGCGACTATGGATTCGGTGAGCGCGATAACGTCGCGGTCACGAAGCTCAAAGCCCTCGGACTTAGCCGCATCGAGCACGCTTTCGGTAACCATCACCGAAAGATCATCGCCCTCTCTGAATATAGGACAACGGATTCCTCTTGATACTGTGCCGACTTTTCTTGTGTTTTGCATATATATCATCTCCTGAAAATAGATTTGGGACTTAATTAAAGAGATTTTTCGCCAAGATTTCTCAAGCGAAACAAAATTACATTATATTATACCAAAAAAAAGCGCACATTTCAACATTATTTTTTGAATTACTAAAATTTTTTTGGAATTTTAGAAAAATGTATTGCAAAAAAACAAATAGTATGGTATAATAACGAGCGTGGCAAGAAAAGGCCGCAAAATAGGGGTATAGCTCAGTTGGTAGAGTACCGGTCTCCAAAACCGTGGGTCGTGGGTTCGAGCCCTTCTGCCCCTGCCAAGAAAAAAGCCATTCGCAAAAGCGAATGGCTTTTTTCAGTGAAATTTGCCCTTCGGGCAAGTGAAATAGCTTCGCTGTGAAATATTTGCTGCGCAAATGTGAAATATTCGCTATTGCGAAAGTGGGCAAATTTCATTTCACATCGACCAGAGCCATAGGCGGCGGGAGATATTTCACAATTCACGAAGTGAATTATTTCACATTCGGCGTAAGTCGAATATTTCACTTGAAAAACTTCCGGATTTATACTGTAATAACGGTAGAAAGGCGGTGTTACTATGGCAGATTCAAAACTTCGTGATCTATCCACGGATTTTGAGGTTAAAGTCATCAAAATGTGTGACGGTATCAAAGGTCACTATTCGTTCGTAAACCAATTAGAGCGTTCCTCAACTTCCATCGGTGCGAATATTCGCGAGGCAAATTATGCTTACAGCAAAGCCGACTTTGTCGCCAAGTTTCAAATTGCCTTAAAAGAATGTTATGAAACTGAATATTGGCTTGAATTGTTTGTAAAGTCTGAATTACTTGACCGCAAAATTGCAAAGGATCTATATAATCAATGCGGAACCATCCGCAGAATGTTGATCGCCTCCATCAATACGGCAAAGAAGAATACGAAAAAAAGTGTTAATAATGCGTTTCTGTTTAGAATTAAATTGACTTTTTTATAATTTTGCAGTATACTTAAATTGTCCCTGATTTTGTGTCAAATGAATAGTTAAAATGAGCAACAAGGGATTAATGCCACAAGGTGTGAAAGTTTCGATTGTGTAATGGAGAAATTAAATCATGAAAAAATTTACAGCTGTTTTTTTGATGTTGTCAACTATTATCTTATCGTTTGCCTCCTGCAATATCAATGGACGAGATGACGTTGATACTAAGGAAACAAGGGATGAATTTGATATTGCGGAAACAGAAGCTATCTCGTTAGGCAAGGAGGTCGATTCAGTAGTTCTTGTAACCGGCGAAGGCGAAGAAATCATTTGTAATGATGTAGATGACTTTTATGAAATTTTCAATAAAGTCAATTTTACGTATTATAAAGATGGAAAAAAGTATTCGTTTGTTACTGAAACGAAAATGCACGATAACAGTAAAACGTTTACAAATATGAATATCTATTACTTTGAAAACAGTGAATTTTTGGAGATCAAAAGCAAAAAAGAAGGTGATGACGCCGTTGCTTTGATAGAAAGCTATACTTATCATGATGATTTATCAAATGATAAGTCCGGAGCCTACAGTATTGCAAACTTTGCAAGATATGTGTATAAGGAAGAAGAAGCATTTGGCGGTTATGAAAGTGGCAAGAATGGATATGTATTGTATAGCTCAAATGAATATCCGTTAATTCCGAATTCCGGCACCGAATTGGCTGATATGCAAATAAGGTCAATGTATCCGAGAAACATTATTAATATGGTACCCCTTTTTCTTTGCTATCAACCTGTAGAAGAAAATGATCAAGTGTATGATTTCGACGCATTTGTGACCAGAGAATATAAGCTGTATGAAAACTATATTGTATTTAAGCAGACTTCGCCGTTTTTAATGCTGAATAATGTATGGAGTGGACAAGATCATGCCATTTTATATGCGGCTCTTTCAAATGCTGATTGTGCTATAACTCAAGAGGCTTATTGTAATGTTAAAACGGGTGAAATTGAATTCATTAAGGTGTATGGTGATACATTATGGCATGTACCGGAATATATGAATAAGAAATTGGAAATTAATATGCTGATATACATTCATGATATAGAAAAATCCGAGGGCGAAAAAAAGGCTAATAAGCTGATCGAATATATAAAATCAAAGACTGATTAACTATAGCATATTTGCTGTTATACATAGCCCCTGTATGCAAGCATGTTGTTTTGCCGCGTAAGCGGGTGTGATGCCTATGCCAAAACAGCGTAAAACATAGGGAATGAGGCGCGTTATTCACGGCTCGGTTTGCCGAATCAGAGGCTGAGCCCCTTTTGTGTCCATATAAAACGAGGGACGGTTATTAACCGTCCCCTTGTTCTTTATCTTTCGAGCAGATCTTTAGCTATTATCTCATCTTTTCTGTTTAGCAGGTCGTCTGTAGCTATTGCCGCTTCGAGAGCTTCGACGCCGAGGCGGTCCACCGTTGCGCCAAGGCGCTCTTTTACGTAACCGTTTTCCTTGTACCAAAGCATGACCTTTTCAATAACGTCGGCAATGTCGTCCTGCGCGTACAGTGCGTTAAGACGGGTGCCCATTCGCTGCGTCTTACCCCACGTGCCGCCAACGAACACGCGACACGCCGCCTTTGCTTGCGCAGGAACCGCGCCAAACGGACATTTGCCAACGCAAACACCGCACTTTGTGCATTTTTGGGCATCTATAACCGCCACTCCGTCAACAACGGACACGGCTTTTGAGGGGCAAGCCTCGCTTACAAGACATTTTTTGCAACCGCGGCACTTGTCGGCATCAAACGAGAAGGTTCGGCAGCCCTCGATGCCCACGTCGTTAAGGCTTGGCTTCATACAGCTGTTGGGACAGCCTCCAATGCCTATTTTGAACTTATGGGGAAGCTTGACTGTGCGCATGCCAACGTAAAACCTGTCGTAAACGGTCTTTGCGAGAGCGTGCGTATCAATGTTGCCGTAAACGCAGGTGGTGCCTTTGCAAGCGGTTACGGGACGCACCTTTGCGCCCGTCCCTCCAAAGGAAAGGTTGCGGCTTGCCATAAACGCCTCCGCCTTAGGAATTTGTTCAAAGGGAATACCCACGATCTCCGCGGCAAGCCTTGCGGTAAATATTACCTTGCCGTTGCCGTATCTTTCGGCACATTCCGCAATGGCACGCAGCTCATCGGGAGTAAACTGTCCCGCGACCGTGACAAGTCTTCCGGAAAAACACTCTGTTCCGCGATTCTGGAGAAAGCCTCTGCCTTTAACGGAGGCTATTTGTTCTTTTGTGATGCTCATAATGTTATACGTCCTTTCGGCGCGCGGTCGATTGACACGCGAGCGATTGTATGCTATAATTGTTTGGGTTTAGATGCTTTTTACGCATCTTTTTAAGTTAATTATACCACGGCCTGCGGCGTGTGTCAACGAAATATATCTATTTGGAGAAGAAATGAATTGTGTTTTTAAGCGAATTATATGTGTAGCTCTTGCCACTATTCTGACCATTTTGCCCACGTGTGCCGTGCTTTCGTCATGTGAAAAACGCAGCGAGGAGTCGGCGGAGGACTGCGTGCAATTTACAGATGCGCTGGGCAGAAAAGTAACGGTTGATTGCAAAGTAAAAAGAGTTGCCGCGCTCATAGGCAGCTTTGCAGATGTATGGGTGCTGTCGGGCGGAGAGCTTTGCGCGGCGGCAGAGGACGCGTGGGAGGACTTCGGTCTTGAGCGGGGCGATGCCGTGAGCATTGGCGGTGCGCATTCGCCAAGTCTTGAGCTGTTGCTTGCTTCGGAGCCTGAGTTTGTCATCGCAAGCGCTTCGACGGCGAGTAACGTTGAAATGATGGACGCGCTTGAAGCAATGGGAATAACGGTGGCTTATTTTGATGTTGACTGCTTTAAAGACTATCTTGGCATGCTGGACATCTGCACCGATATTACAGGCAGAAAAGATCTTTATGTCAAAAACGGAATTGAAGTAAAGGCAAAAATAGATGAGATCAAGGCGGCGTATGCCTCGGAAGACCTAACGGATAACGAGAGATCGGTGTTGCTTTTACGGGTTTCGTCTACGTCTGTTAAGGCTAAGTCGAGCAAAGGCACGGTGCTTGGAGAGATGCTTTGCGACATCGGTTGCGTAAATATTGCGGATTCGGATTCGACGCTGCTTGAGAATTTAAGTGTAGAGGCGGTTTTAATTGCGGAGCCTCGCCATATATTCGTGGTAACAATGGGCAATGACAGAGATGCGGCTATAGAATCTCTTGAAGGCATGATAAAGAGCAATGCCGCGTGGCAAACGCTTGACGCGGTAAAGAACGGAAGATTGTACGTGATGGATAAGACCTTGTTCAACCTCAAGCCAAACGAGCGTTGGGCAGAGGCTTACGAGGAGCTTTATGAAAAACTTACCGACAAATAAACATATTTTTGGGGTCTATCTTTCGGCGGTATTGTTGCTTTTTGTATCCGTTGCTGTCGGAGTGCTGCTTGGGGCATCGGAAATGAGCCTTGCGGATTTTGTTTCCGCGATAGCCGCGGGTAAGACCGATAGCGCGGCATACAGGATTTTTGTTTACGTACGTTTGCCGAGAGTTTTGGCAGCCTTAACGTGTGGCGCGGCGTTGTCGGTTGCTGGCGCGACTGTACAGTGCGCGCTTGCCAACAGATTGGCATCGCCGAGCATAATAGGAATTAACGCCGGCGCGGGACTTGCGGTTACCGTGTGTGCCGCCTTTGGCGTTGTGGGTGGATTTGGACTGTCCTTGTCTGCTTTTTTGGGCGCGCTTGGCGCGGCGTTTATTGTTAGTATGGGCGCTAAAAAGTGGGGCGCGTCAAGGGGAACTGTTATTTTGATGGGTGTAGCGCTCAACAGTCTGCTTGGGGCGGCATCCGACGTAATAGTGACATTTTATCCCGATGCGGCATTGATGAGCAACGATTTCAGAGTGGGAGATATGTCAGCGGCGACTTATCAAAAAATACTTCCCGCGGCGATTCTGATAATTCTGGCAATTGGAGCGCTGATCTCGCTTTGCGCGCGTATGGACGTTTTGATGCTGGGAAATGAGAGCGCGGTGGGACTTGGACTAAACGCAAACCTGACCAGAGCGCTGCTCTTGATGCTTTGCGCCTTGCTTGCGGGTTGCGCGGTGAGCGTGTGTGGGCTCTTGTCCTTTGTCGGCTTGCTGGTTCCTCATGCGGTTCGCGCAATCGCGGGAACGGCATCAAAGAGACTTATTCCTCTTTGCGCGCTTTTCGGCGCGGGGTTGGTAACGCTTTGTGACGCGCTGTCAAGAATTGTGTTCGCTCCTTATGAGGTGCCAGTGGGAGTAATTTTCGCCTTTGTGGGCGCGCCGTTCTTTGTGTTCATTCTTATAAAAGGCAAGAGGGGACGCCAAGATGATTGAGATAATTAACGTAAACGCGGGATATGGAAAAGGCGATGTGCTGCGCGGACTGTCTGCCTGCTTTGAAAAAAACGCAATTACAAGCATTATAGGACCCAATGGATGTGGGAAAAGCACGCTTTTAAAAACTGTGATCGGCATAGTTGCCCGCAGTCAAGGACAAATATTAATAGACGGAAATGAGATAAGTAATCTAAGGCGCAAGGACATTGCGAAAAAGGTAGCATATCTTGCTCAGGCAAAAAACGCGCCTGATATGACCGTGGCGCAAATGGTGCTTCAAGGCAGATTCGCACACCTTGATTATCCGGAGCGCTATTCGGATATAGACCGTCGGCATGCGCTTGAGGCAATGGAGCGTGTTGAGATCGCGCACCTGTCCGATAAGCCGATAGAAACGCTTTCGGGGGGAATCAGACAAAAGGCATATATCGCGATGGCTTTGGCGCAGGATGCCGAATATCTGCTGCTGGACGAGCCCACCACGTATCTTGACGTGTCTAATCAATCAGAGGTTATGCGGTTGCTTGGAGACCTGGCGGGAGATGGGCGCGGCATAGTGTCTGTCATGCACGACATTCCTTTGGCGCTAACCTTTTCCGATAAGGTTGTTATTATGAAAGAAGGCAAAGCGGAGTTTTGCGGCACTCCCGCAAATGCCGTGTCATCGGGAACTATCGAAAGGGTGTTTGGCGTTGAAGTGCAACATAGTGGCAATGGATATTTCTACAAATACTGAGAAACACAGTGCCGGGAGAAAAAGCTAAACCGGTAAATAAAATAAAAAGCTCTGCGATCAATGCGGCGTACTCTTAAGGACAGTTTTTAGGTTCAATAAAATAATAGTAACTACCGACAAGAAGAGGACAGAGAATGCTTTTACACTCTCTGTCCTCTTTTCTTGACAAGCACTGCATTTGTATTCACAAATGCTATTTTAATTATAAGGATTTAGCGTATGCCAAAGTCATCATATGGGTGAGTGCCTTCGCTTCCTTCATTCCGCAGCCGTCAAGGATATCGCCTGTTAAAAACTGTACAAGCGGCGATGGTCTATCAATTTCTACCGCAAGCTCGACCTCAACACCGTCGGTCGCTTTTGTGCATTTCACAACGCGCTTTCCGACCATGCGGACATAACCATCCTCTCCAAATACTTCAAGCGTAACCGGAGAATAATTCGATACAAAGCCTGTTTCATTGACCGCAATCGCACCATTTTCGAAGCTCATAACGGTAACCGCATTGTCCTCTACTCTGTCCGAGTTTTTTTCCTTTACCGACTCAATCTCGCAACTTACCGTGAACGCTGAGCTTGCTTTCACAGGTATACCGAGTATCCATTCGATCAAATACATTCCGTGCGCACCGAGGTCTATCATCGCTCCGCCCCCACACTCCCTCGCGTTATAGAAATGTTTTGGCAGCCAATCCTTAGTGCTTCCGGAGTGGCAATTGCGAAAGCGCATATAGTTCAGTTTTCCAAGCTCTCCGCTTGATGCTACTTCCTTTACTGCCATACGCGAGCCGAGATATTTTTGAAAAAGAGAGATCACGAAGGTAACACCGCTTTCGTTTACCGCGGTTTCTATTCTGTTACAGTCAGCATCAGTTAATGCAAGTACCTTTTCAGTAAAGATATGCTTACCCGCTTTTGCTATCTTTATGATATCGCCCGCGTGCTCAGAAGAAGCGGAACAGACAATAACCCCCTCCGCATCACTTTTAAGAAGCTCGTCCGGGGTACTAAAACGGGGAATGTTGAATTTGCTCGCAAATTTTTCTGCGAGAGCATCATTTTCTTCATAAAATCCGACTACCTCCCCAAGCTCCATAGCGGTCTTGGTATAGTCGGCAGCATGGACATGCCACACTCCGAATATAGCGATCTTCATTTGAAATACACTGGCTTTCCCGTCTTAGACGATTCATATATTGCCTCAAGTATCTCGGAAACTACGAGAGCCTGCTCGGGTAGAACGACAGGATCGGTATCGTTTACGATAGCCTTTATCCAGTTTGCAGCCTCTACCTCCTGAGGAGTACCTGATGCGCCGCTGTAAAACGCTACTCCGCCCGCCTTGGTGTTTACGGTAGTTTCAGTCTGGCGGTCGAACTCGATCTTGTTTACCTTAAGGACGTTATTCTTGATTTGAAGCCCCTCTCGGCTTCCGCAAAGCACACAGCTACCCTCTTGTATAGGCTCGCAGGTGTTGAGTGCCCAGCTTGTTTCAAGCATAATGGTAGCACCGTTTTTCATACGGATAAACGCGCACGCCGACTCTTCAAGAGGTGTGGTGCTGACACCGTTATCACCCCAAATATTACCCGCCTCAGGGTGCTCAAGCTTCTTATGAGTCCTTCCAACAACCATTTCCGGCTCGTAATTATTCATAAGGTAAAGAGTCAAGTCAAGACTGTGAGTAGCAATGTCAATGATAGGACCGCCACCCTGCGCTTCCTCGTCAA
>SVUH01000038.1 GCA_015063335.1 Oscillospiraceae bacterium
CCTCAACGTAGTACTTAACACCGTTAGCAACTATCTGCTCTGCTTCCTTAACGTCAACCTCGTTCTGAGTTGCGCAAGGCATGATTATGTCAGCCTTAACGCCCCAAGGCTTCTGTCCGGGGAAGAATTCTACGCCGAACTTGTCAGCATAGTCCTGTACTCTGTTGCGGCAGGATGCACGCATCTCGAGCATGTAGTTTACCTTCTCCTCGGTGCTGATTCCATCGGGATCGTAAACGTATCCGTCAGGACCGGAAATGGTAACTACCTTACCGCCGAGCTCGTTTACCTTCATAACGGTACCCCAAGCAACGTTACCGAAGCCGGAGATAGCGAAGGTCTTTCCCTTTATGTCGTCACCGAAGTGGTTGAGCATGTTTACGGTGTAGTAAACTGCGCCAAATCCCGTTGCCTCGGGACGGATGAGAGAACCGCCGTAGGGGAGTCCCTTACCGGTAAGAACACCGGTGAACTCGTCACGGAGTCTCTTATACTGACCGTAGAGGTATCCGATCTCTCTTGCGCCAACGCCGATGTCACCTGCGGGAACGTCGGTATCTGCGCCTATGTACTTCTGAAGCTCGGTCATGAAGCTCTGGCAGAAGCGCATAACCTCTGCATCAGACTTGCCCTGAGGATCGAAGTCGGAGCCGCCCTTACCGCCGCCCATAGGCAGAGAGGTAAGAGAATTCTTAAATGTCTGCTCAAATCCGAGGAACTTGATTATGCTCTCGTTAACGGAGGGGTGGAAGCGGAGTCCGCCCTTGTAAGGACCGATCGCGCTGTTGAACTGTATTCTGAAGCCGCGGTTAACCTGAACGTTACCGTTATCATCTACCCACGGAACACGGAACTTGATAATTCTCTCGGGCTCTACCATTCTCTCGATAACGCCGCTCTTTACGTAGTCGGGGCGAGCATCGATAACGGGCTCGATAGACTCAAGGACTTCCTTGACAGTCTGGTGGAATTCGGGTTCGTTGGGATTTCTCTTAACGACGCGTTCCATAAGCTCGTTAAGATACTGATTCTTAAAACTCATTTTTTGTACCTTCCCTATAAAAATTTATAAAATTGGCTTTTTCGATCAACCAAGGAATATTATAGCACACGTATTCCCCTCTGTCAACAAAAAATGCCATATTTTTTCTCAAGAATTGCGATATTTTTTGTTTTTCTGCGGCTTTTTAGCGCCGTTTGCAAGTTGCGGAGCAGCGGCTTTCATATTTTGAGGCTTAAAATATTGGTAGAGCCTGCATGGTATCATTCCGTTATAGAGCTTTCTTATCTTGTCGGCGCGACGTCCGTAAAGTCTTTCAAAGTTTTCTGCCGACGTAAGCACGTATATCTGCCAAGGTGCGAGCGACGAGAAAGTCTTTCCCATGCTCGTATAAAGCGCCTCGACCTCCTTTGGATTCATAAGCCTCTCGCCGTAGGGCGGATTGCAAGCTATCGTACCGCGAACGCCCTCGGGCTTTTTTATCGTACGGGCATCGGCATTGAAGAACTTGATATGCTCCTCAACCCCTGCTCTGCGTGCGTTTTCCCTCGCTTTTTCCAAAACCTCGTCATCTATATCCGACGCATACGCCGAAAATTTCGAGTCGGCAATTCTCTCGCTTCTTGCCTTCTCGCGCTCCTCTGCCCACACTCTCGCATCAATAAGCGGAAAGTCCTCTGCCGCAAAGCTGCGCAAAAGTCCGGGGGCGGTATTGGTGGCAATCATAGCCGCCTCAATTGCAATAGTTCCCGAGCCGCAAAACGGATCCCAGAAAAGCACGTCCTCCTTGGGCCTTGCTATATACGCGATAGCAGCAGCAAGTGTTTCGCGAAGCGGAGCTTCGCCCGATGCAGGGCGGTACCCCCTCTTATGCAAAGCCGTACCCGACGTATCTATCATAAGCGTGGCTTTATCCTTAAAAATGAAAAACTCTATCTGGTATTTAACGCCCGTTTCAGGGAAAAGTCGCATTTTATAAACAGACGCGAGTCTATCAACCACCGCTTTTTTAACTATACTCTGACAGTCAGGAACGGAATAAAGTCTCGACTGTATTGCATGTCCCTTGACGGGAAAGGCGTCCTCTCTCCCAATAAAGCTTTCCCACGGAAGCGCCTTTGTGCCCTCAAAGAGCGCATCAAAGCTGTCCGCCGGGAAGCTTCCAAGACTGATAAATACTCGCTCTGCGCAACGCAGGCGCAAATTTGCGCTCACGAGCGTCGTCTCGTCACCGTCGAACGTGATGCGCCCGTCCATCGTTTCAACTCTCTTGCCGCCTATCTTATCAATTTCCTCGCCAAGTAGCTTTTCAAGTCCGAAAAGGCAGGTGGCGACCATTCTTAAATTCATACGTTTCTCCGTTTAAGCTTAAACTTCACGTAATATTATATTCCAAAACGGCGTCCGTGTCAAGTAGTGTCGCCTTTTAGGGTGTGCATTTTTTTACGCTTCCGCCCGCTACGCTCCCGCCGTCGCTCCCTATCCTGCAAAGCTCTATCCGACTTTCGGAAAGCTCTCTCGCCGAAAGCCTGCCCGTAAGGTCAGCGCACCACGCATATCCGTCCTTACCGTAAAGAGTGCGTATCTCCCGTGTTCTGCCGCCACGCTCCGTAATAGACATGGAGTACGCGCCGCCACGGAGTCCCCACACACTCGCGGCGACCAGTATGCCGAGCGGAGTGTAAAAGAAGCTCACCGTCCCGTTTATATCGCAAAGCTCTCCCCTACCCGAGATATCAGCTTTTGCTATCGGCTCTCTGCCTCGGCAAAGCGCACCCATTTTCCCCGTAAGTACTCCTTCTTTTTCTTCGATTTCTGCCAACATAAAACTACCTCTCTTTTTCTTTGTTTATAATAAAAGTATATTCACAAAAGTGCCAAGTGTTTACTTATTTTACTTGACACGGGGATATTTTTTTGATATAATTATATTAGGTATATATTTTTTGAGGGGAGAATAGCGCGTGAAGGATTATATGAATAATATAGTGGGCAACAGAGCCGTTTGCGAAAAGCTCTGTCGAGACGTTCTTGCAAATAAGCTTTCTCACGCGCTCATCCTTGAGGGCCCACATGGTACGGGCAAGCACACCATCGCAAAAAGCGTTGCAGCTGCCCTTGCCTGCTCCGAAAAAGAAACGTCAGATAAGCTTCCCTGCGGCACGTGTCTTGATTGCAGAAAGGTCTTTGAGGGCAAATCCCCCGACGTAATTACGATCAATCGCGGCGACAAGGCGACACTCGGCGTAGACGTTATAAGATTTTTACGCGAGGACGTTCGCACAGTGCCAAATGACCTTGATCATAAGATCTATCTTATTGAGGAAGCGGACAAGATGACTGACGAGGCGCAGAACGCCTTTCTCTTGACTCTTGAGGAGCCTCCCTCTTACGCAGTGTTCATTCTCCTTTGTGAAAACGCGTCTTCCTTGCTTGAAACTATCCGCAGCCGTGCGCCCGTGTTACGCACCGAGCCCATCTCAAACGAGGACTTGAATTCGTATATATCAAAAACAGATCGCCGTGCCGCGCAAATGAAGCTTTCCTCTCCGCGCGAGTACAGAGAGCTTATAGTTGCTTCGTCAAACGGGATCGGAACGGCGCTCAAATATCTCGATCCCGGCAAATTCACCCCCGTAAAGGAAACGCGCGCACTCGTGACGGAATTTTGCGAGGCGGCACTTTACCAAAAGGGAGTAAAGGTCGCACTGCCGCTGATAGGTAGGTTCTCTCAAAACAGAGAGACTCTGTCAAATCAACTCTCAATGCTCTCGTGCGCCGCAGCTGATCTGCTCATGCTCAAAAAAAGCGACAGCGCGCCGTTGAAGTTTTTCTGTGACAGAGACGAGGCTATTCTGCTTTGTGACAGCGCGTCAACGAAATTTATATACGACCTCAATTTTGCGGTGCTTAAAGCATCACAGTCAAACCAAAGAAACGCAAACGTACGCCTGCTTCTTACAAAGCTTTTGTCTGACGCAGGAATGATTTAGTCTACTACCATATCGATACTGAAAGGATTTACCATGCAAGAAGAAAAGAAGAATGACAGATCGGGAGAAAACAAGAAAAACCGTCCTCGCAAGCACGGATATTTTATGACTCCTCCCGACAAGTCAAATACCGATAATAAAACTGCCCCCCAGATCACACCTGCCGGTGAGGCTACACAGCAGAAGGAGGGCAAAAAGGGCGGTCGCTTCCATCACAATAAGAACAAAAATAAGCACGATAACGTTCAAAAGCCCGAGGTAAGCAACGAAGAAAAGAAGGCAGTGCCCACTCCCGCAGAATCGGGTAACGACGCGCCCGTGCGCGAGGGCTCGAAGAAGAAGAACAAACACCGCAGAAATAAAAACAAGCATAAAAACAAGGATGCAGCCGTAGAATCCGCTCCCGAGGTAAAGGTTGAACAGAAGCCCGTAGAGCAAAAAAAGCCTGCTCCCGTCGAGGATAAGCGCAGGGGCGTTAAGGACATAAAAGGAGTCTCTACACACAACCCTGACGACTACGAGGCATACAAGCTCGTAATCGAGGACGATGAAGCACCCGGTGTAACAAAGGAGCAGAATTCCGACGGTCCCAAGACAGAGGTAGTCGGTATCCGCTTCAAGAGCTCGGGTAAGATCTATTACTTCGATCCCAAGGGCTTGACCTTTAAGAAGGGCTCACACGCGATAGTTGATACCGCGCGCGGTCAGGAATTCGGCGAGGTAGCTATGGCGAACTCCACCGTAAGCACCGCTGACATCATTCCCCCGCTCCGCCCCGCTATAAGAATTGCGACGACGGCAGACGTTGAGCACCACAAGTCCAACAAGCAAAAGGAGGACGAGGCGTTCCGCATCTGCAACGAAAAAATCAACGAGCACAAGCTCGACATGAAGCTTATAGATGCGCAGTACACCTTTGATAATTCAAAGCTTCTGTTCTATTTTACGTCCTCTAACAGAGTTGATTTCAGAGAGCTCGTTAAGGATCTTGCGGGCGCATTCCGCACGAGAATAGAGCTTCGACAGATAGGTATACGCGACGAGGCGAAGATCATGGGCGGACTTGGAATGTGCGGCAGACCTCTTTGCTGTACGCTGTTCCTTTCTGACTTTGACCAAGTATCGATCAAAATGGCAAAGGAGCAAAATCTCTCTCTCAATTCCGCTAAAATATCGGGAATATGCGGCAGACTTATGTGCTGCTTAAAGTATGAGCACGAGGCTTACGAATACGAAATCAAGCGCACTCCTCCCGTAGATTCTCTGGTCCGCACCGAAAACGGTGACGGCATAGTTACCGAGATAAATCCCCTTGCAAGAACTATCAAGGTTCGCCTGCTCGCCTCGCCCGAGCTTCCTCCAAAGGTCTACAAGCGCGACGAGGTCAGCATGCTCCGCAAAAAGCAAAAGAGCAACGACTAAATCGGAAGGAGTTATATATCTATGGCAGATATACAGCACTACGAAAGAGTTTTTAATAAAAAGCACGCGCCGAAGGCTCTCGTTACCGTTTTGATCATTCTCTACTGCCTTATGGTTTGCGGCTGGTTTGTTTTGGCTCTGATCTCAGCAATGAACCTCGCGCTTGCACTGCTCGTGCCTGCGGCGATACTTCTTGTAGCCATTATCATTTGGAAGTACTCACAGGTGGAATACGAATATTCCTTCACGGCAGGAATTTTTTCCTTTTCCAAAATTTACGGTAAATCAAGCAGAAAGACAGTCTTTGAGGAGGAGCTGAAGAACCTTGTTCGCGTAGTGTCTTATGAAAAAGCAGAAGTACCAAAGGGCGACAAGCTTATACAAGCGATCCCTACGATAGAATGCGGCAATCCCACTGTATGCTGCTTCCGTATTGACGACCGTGACGTTTACGTAATAATTGATTGTGACGAGCTGACAGCCAAGATAATAAGAAATTTCAAGCCGTCATCGCTTGACCGCTCCGTACTTGACGGTATAAAAAAGACTCAAATCGCGGGAGAAACTGAACATGCTTGATTTTGAAAACTTCCCTATCATAGCCGCCGTAAGAAGCGAGGATGACTTTAAGAGAGCCCTTGCGTCTGACGTTCAGACCATATTTCTCTTAAGCTCCAATATAATGACCGTTGAGGATTACGCCATGCGCGCGCATGAGCGCTCAAAGCTCCTTTACGTGCACGTTGATTTTGTCGACGGGCTTAGCAAGGACGCCTCTGGCGTTCGCTATCTCGCGACGAAAAATATCGACGGTATAATCAGCACTCGCTCGAACGTTATCTCAGTCGCTCACGACTGCGGTATCTCCTCTATTCAGCGATTCTTCATGGTAGACGCGCGTTCGGGGGACACCGCCCTTGACACGCTCAAGACCTCAAAGGCTGACATGGTCGAGATAATGCCCGGTATTGCGTATAAGGCTATCAAGCGAATAAAGGACAGATCGGGTATTCCGATAATCGCAGGCGGACTTATAGAACAAAAGGACGAGGTCTTTGCCGCAATAAACGCAGGAGCTTCTGTTATTTCAACAGGTAACTGCGAGCTTTGGAATGATTAAGAAACAAACAAAAACCGCATCAATGCAACGCATTGATGCGGTTTTTGTTTTAGTTTGTTTTCGTACGTTTTTGTTCTGCATTAAAGGAAGTCGGGGCTGATTAATTTAGATGCAGAAGCCGTGATTTGGCACTCGTCGGCGTACAGGCGTACGCCAGAGAGCCAAAGCGCGGCTAAAAAACACACGTTTAAATAAAAATGAAATTTGAGAGATTTATCTCGAAAATTTCTACACAAAAAAACCGCTCTCACTATCGGATATGATAGCAAAAGCGGTTTGTTTTTTTTGTTTATATTCGTGTGTTTTTGTTCTGCGCTAAAGGAAGCAGCCCATTATACGGTATGAATGCCGAGAGCCGCATCTGCGTTGTCAGCATCAATGCCGTACTTTTTTGCTTTTCTGTACTCAAAGAATTTGAGAGCGACTTGCTCAAAGAGCGCATAGGAGAGTACGTCCTCGTCCTGCTCAAGATAAGGCTTTATCTGCTCGCGGAGAGCATCGAGCTCGGGAGAGAGCTTATCTGCGGGACGGCAGGTAATTCTCTCTGCGTCACCGATGATCTTCTTTGCGAACTCATCGTCAATGTCAACGGGAGTCTTACCGTACTGACCCTGAACGAGTCCCTTAAATTCCTTGGTCACCATCTTGTATCTCTCGCCGCCGATAACGTTGAACACTGCCTGTGTTCCTACTATCTGCGAGGAAGGAGTAACGAGAGGCGCATATCCGGAATCCGCTCTTACTCTCGGAACTTCCTCAAGCACCTCGATGAGCTTATCGGACTTTCCTGCCTGCTTAAGCTGAGATACGAGGTTAGAGAGCATTCCGCCGGGAACCTGATAAATAAGCGCGTTTACGTCAACCTTAAGCATCTTGGGATCAAGCTGGCCGCTTGCAAGATACTTCTCGCGCAGAGGTGTGAAATACTTGGTTATCTCGTCAAGCTGTGCAAGATCTATACCCGTATCGTACTCTGTTCCCGCAAGAGTTGCGACAAGCGACTCCGTGGGGGGCTGCGACGTACCCATAGCCATGGGGGAGATCGCTGTATCAACTACGTCAACGCCTGCCTCGATCGCTTTGAGCAAGGTCATGGAAGCAAGACCTGAGGTGTAGTGGGTATGAAGCTGGATAGGAACGTTTACGGTCTCCTTGAGTGCCTTTACGAGCTCATATGCGTCGTATGGCTTAAGAAGTCCCGACATATCCTTAATACAGATTGAGTTCGCGCCCATGCTCTCGAGCGTCTTTGCGTAACGTGTAAAGTACTCCGTCGTGTATATCTTGTTTTCGGGGTCGGTCGTGTAGCAGATAGCCGCCTGAACGTGTCCCTGCTCCTTAATAGTAGCCTTTATAGCCGTTTCAAGGTTACGGGGGTCGTTAAGAGCGTCGAAAATTCTCAGAATATCAATTCCGTTTGCGATGGATTTCTGAACGAAATACTCAACGACGTCGTCGGAATAGTGACGGTAACCGAGAATATTCTGTCCGCGGAAAAGCATCTGAAGCTTTGTGTTCTTTGCGATAGCGCGGATCTTGCGAAGTCTTTCCCAAGGATCCTCATTAAGGAAGCGCAAGCAGGAGTCAAAGGTTGCTCCGCCCCATGCTTCAAGCGAATGGTAGCCCACCTTGTCAAGCTTTTCAAGTATCGGAAGCATTTCTTCCGTTGTCATTCTCGTTGCGATAAGCGACTGGTGCGAATCGCGGAGAACTGTTTCTGTTATTTTTACCTTTGCCATATCAGTTTTCTCCTTTAATTACTTGGCGAACATTGACAGGAACACGCCTGCAGCAACCGCAGAGCCGATAACTCCCGCAACATTGGGGCCCATAGCGTGCATAAGAAGGAAGTTGGAGGGATCCTCCTGCTGTCCAACCTTCTGTGAAACTCTCGCCGCCATAGGAACTGCGGAAACTCCCGCAGAGCCGATAAGGGGGTTTATCTTGCCGCCCGACAGCCAGTTCATGATCTTTGCGGTGATAAGTCCGCCGCAGGTAGAGATGCAGAACGCTACGAGTCCGAGAGCGATGATCTTAAGCGTTTCGGGACGAAGGAAGTTCGTCGCGCTCGCAGTTGCTCCGACGGTAATTCCGAGGAATATCGTTACGATATTCATAAGCTCGTTCTGAGCAGTCTTCGAAAGTCTATCGGTAAGTCCGCATACGTTGAGCAGATTACCGAACATAAGACAGCCGACAAGAGGAAGCGCATCGGGAATAATAAGTCCAACCACGAAGGTTACGACTATCGGGAAAAGGATCTTTTCCGTCTTTGATACCTGACGAAGCGTCGTCATTCTTATCTGACGCTCCTTCTTGGTCGTAAGCAGCTTCATAAAGGGAGGCTGTATCATAGGAATTAGCGCCATATAGCTGTACGCTGCGATGGCGATAGCGCCGAGGAACGACGGAGCAAGCGTCTTGGTCACGAGTATTGCAGTAGGACCGTCCGCGCCGCCGATAATACCGATCGATGCCGCAACCTCGGGAGCAAATCCGAGGAAGAGCGCACCTGCAAATGCAACGAATACGCCAAACTGTGCGCCCGCGCCTATAAGCAAGCTCTTGGGGTTGGAGATAAGGGGCGAGAAGTCGGTCATAGCACCAATGCCTATGAATATAAGGCAAGGATAGATTCCAAGCTTAACGCCGAGGTAAAGCAAGTCAAGCAGACCGCCGTGGTGAAGCACGTCGCCGTAATTTACCGAAGTAAGGCTTTCCATAAGAAGCTCGTAAGCGTTCTCGGTAAAGGTCATATCACCCGCGCTTCGCTCTGCGCCGAAGGCTTCGACAACGGGCAAGCCAAGTTCCTTAAGCTTTTCAAATTCAACAACGGATATAATTCCGTCCGCAAAAGCATTCTCAAGCTCTATGACCGCCGCTTGATTGGGAATAAAGAAATCCAAATTGAACATTCCGCCACCCGGAAGATTCGTCAACAGCATACCGACAGCAATAGGAAGCAGGAGCAAAGGCTCAAATTTTCTGCCTATTGCAAGATATATAAGGACGAATGCAACAACGAACATTACGGCGGTTTGCCACCAAGCCGGATCGTAACTAAAATCCGCCAGAGAGTTTATATTTTCACCCTCGTGTGACAGAAGCTTGAATATACCCGTGTCCGCAATAAAGCTTTTAAGCGTTTCGAGCATACTCTCAAATATATCACTCATATCCTTACTGTTTTTCCTTTCTTCAAATTTGTTTTGATCGTTTCAAGAAGAAAATCAGTTAAGGGTTACGAGAACTGTGTCGGTCTCAACGGTTGCGCCCTGAGCTACCTCAACGCTTGCAACAGTTCCGTCTGCAGGGGCGCAGATGTCGTTCTCCATCTTCATAGCCTCAAGAACCATGAGAACATCGCCCTTCTTAACGGCAGCGCCGGGCTTTACGTTTACCTTCATTATGTTGCCGGGCATAGGTGCCTTAACAGCGGTTGCGCCCTGTGCTCCGCCTGCTGCCTTAGGTGCTGCCGCAGGAGCGGGTGCTGCCTTGGGGGTAGGTGCTGCCGCAGGTGCGGTGGCGGGTGCTGCTGCGGGAGTAGCTGTGGTAGCTCCAACCTCTTCTACTACGACGGAATAGGTCACGCCGTTTACGGTTACGTTATAAGTCTTCATATCTTTAATCTACCTTTCAAAAAATTATTTTGAGTTCCAAGCGCGACCGCTCTGTACTCTCTTAAAGGATACGACGCGGAAGCTTCCGTCGGGAGCTTCAACGCCTTCGTCTGCCATATACGCTGCGATAGCGGCAGTAATCACTGCCACAAGCTGTGCGTCGTCATTATCTTGCGCGACCGGAGTCTGTGCAACTGCTTCTTCCGTCTTTGTTATCTCCGACTTGACCTTAGCAGCTTTATTCTGCTTGGGCTCTTTAGGAGTTGCGCCGACGAAAATAAGCTTGAAGACCGAAAGAACTCCCCAAAGCAAGCCGAGAACCGCAAATATCATTCCCATTCCGAGAACTACGGTCTGAGCAGCCAACACGAGGTTTTCCTTGCTGAAATCAAAGATCGCAAGCGCTGACGGTGTCATAAATACGTTCAACATTCAATATTCCTCCCATCAAAGAGGCATATTTGCATGGCGGCGAGTGGGCTTACCCTCTGCCTTTGCCGAAAGCATCATGAGAGAAGCGCAAATTCTCTTGCGAAGCTCTGCGGGCTCAACTATATCGTCAAGCTCGCCTCTATCTGCCGCGTCTGCCGCAGAAGCGCACTTTTCTTTCCACTCTGCCTCGAGCTCCTCGCGGCTCTTCTCACCTACCTTGTCGTTCCAAACAAATGCAACAGACGCCT
The DNA here is from genome assembly GCA_015063335.1 of Oscillospiraceae bacterium. Next base: position 10,836 of record SVUH01000038.1, read on the forward strand.
CGGGAGAAAGCACGCTTATAGCCGCGTTCGGCAATGCGTAAACCATATCCGCGCCCTCGGACTTAGAGCCGAGAAGCGTAAATGCCGCGCCGTAAGCCTTGCCTACAACTACTGTAACCTTTGCGTTTTCCGAAGAAGAATAAGCATACGCAAGCTTTGCAAGCTCCGATGCATAAGCGTTGTCCTCAGTTTCTGCGCTTACGTCAAGTCCACAGCTATCAACAAGAGTAAGGACAGGCATGCCGAAGCTGTCGCAGAAGGATACGAGCTTAGAGATCGCTCTTGCACTCTTTATATCAAGAGCTCCGTTTGCAAGCACCACGCCCGAAACGACTCCGCCAAAGGAAGCAATTCCGAGAGTTGCGTTAGCCGTATATTCTCCGTAAAGTCCAAGGAAGCTGCCACTGTCCGCAACTGCAGCAACGATCTCCTCCGCGGTATATTTTTCAGGATCGAATGCGCTCTCTCTGTTAAGAGAATCCGCAGTTTCAACCATGCAAGCATCAGCATTGTTCTGAGGCAGAACGGTAACAAGCTCTCTTACGAATGCATAAGCCATAGGCGCGTCGTCAGCAAGCTTTGCTGCCATTCCCTTTGCCGCAGCAAAGTCAGCCGTTCCCTTTTCACTGCCTACTATAAACGGTGCGTTTACGTAAAGCTTGGAACTATCCTTTATCGCTACCGTAATATCAAACATGGATGCGGCAACAGCGCTCATTCCACCGCAAACACCGTCGATGACCGCTATCTGCGGAATAACGCCCGATGCGTCAGACACACACTTAACGAGCTTCCCGTAAGCTGCGAGTGCAGCTGCGCCATCGTATACGACAGCTCCCGCGCTATCAAAAACTCCAATAATCGGCGCGCCGTTCTTTATTGCCAGAGCATACGTGTCCGCGATCTTCTTCGCATGTCTCTCGCCGAATGCGCCCTTTGTTCTTCCGCTGTCCTGAACGAACGCGAAAGCGAGCTTTCCGTTAACCGAGCCGTATCCGCAAACCACACCCTCAAAGTCATTTTGAGAGTCAAGACGCTTGGTGTACGCACAAAGCTCTACAAAGGTTCCCGTATCGAAAATCGACTCGATCTTTTCCTTTGCGGGGCCGTACACTTTTTCGTCAATTTGTACCATAAATTTGCCTCCGTTTTGTTGTGTTTTTTGGTTTTTAAAAGAGCGTTTTACAAAAGTAAAACTTCTACCCCATATTACTACAATTTTACCATATTTTTGACTTTTTTGCAATAGATTCAATTATTTAGCTTTGTTAATTTTCTGTTAATGCACTATACTATTCTATCCAATTTTTAAGCGACATATAATTTATCGAATAACTTTTCGGAGGATCTTTATGAAAAAACGTCTTGCCGCCCGAACGCACCGTCCGAGCATCGCGCCACCCTCACGCAGCAGATCAAAAAACGTAAATCTTTTGAGCGCTTCGGCATTTGGCGCAGGTGTCGGCGCAATATGCGTATGCGCGTTGCTCTTTATTTTCTCTTTTTTGTGCTTGATTACCCACTCGGGAGATAAACTTACC
>SVUH01000005.1 GCA_015063335.1 Oscillospiraceae bacterium
GCGTTAAGGCTGACATAATCATGCCTTGCGCAACTCAGAACGAGGTTGACGTTAAGGAAGCAGAGCAGATAGTTGCTAACGGTGTTAAGTACTACGTTGAGGTTTCCAACATGCCCTCCACCAACGAGGCAATTGCTTACCTCAAGGCAAACGGCGTTATCGTTGCTCCTTCTAAGGCAGTTAACGCAGGCGGCGTTGCAGTATCCGGTCTTGAGATGTCTCAGAACTCCATGCGTTACAGCTGGACCGCTGAGGAGGTAGACGCAAAGCTCAAGCAGATCATGAGCAATATCTTTACGGCATCCGTAAAGGCTGCAAACGAGTACGGTCTTGGTGACGACCTTGTAGCAGGCGCAAATATCGCAGGCTTTATTAAGGTTGCAGAGGCTATGAAGGCTCAGGGTGTAGTTTAATCTTAACGATAAAAAAGAAAAACCGCACGCTTCGCAATTATGCGAAGCGTGCGGTTTTATATTTTTGTTTTATTTAGGCAAGAACGGTGTGACAATACCCACTAAGAGGATAACACCTATTATAATGGGAAGCACGAATTTCATGTAAATTCTCATCCAACGGCGAAGCTTAATACCCTTACCGGTATTTGCCTCTGCCATAAAATTGCTCCAACCCCAGCCGTGCTTGTTCCATGTACAGAAAAGAACGACAATGAGAGCGCCGAGCGGCAAGAGAATATTACTTACGATATAGTCCTCAAGGTCAAGAACTGCCGTGCCCTCGCCGAAGGGACGGAAGGCGGACCAGACGTTGTATCCGAGTACACAGGGAATTGCGAGAAGGAAAATTGAAATGCCGTCGATAAGGCAAGCCTTTTTCTTGCTCCAACCGAAAAGCTCCTCGGTGCAGGACAGAATGTTCTGGAATACTGCGAGAACGGTGGAAAGAGCTGCGAATGACATGAATATGAAGAACAGACTTCCCCAAATTCTGCCGCCCCACATGTTGTTGAATACGTGAGGAAGTGTCTGGAAGATAAGGGGAGGACCTGCCGCTACGTCAACGCCGTAGGTAAAGCAAGCGGGGAAGATTATAAGTCCCGAAATAAAGGCAACGCTCGTGTCAAGAACAGTGACGTTTATAGCTTCTCCCATAAGCGCGCGGTCTTTACCGATAAAGCTGCCGAAGATAGCCATAGAGCCGATACCGAGGCTGAGAGTAAAGAATGCTTGATTCATTGCGGCAACGATCACGTTCGATGCGCTTCCCCAATTTGAAAGGGGAGCAAGATCGGGGCGCAGATAGAATGCAAGTCCCTCCCCCGCGCCTTCAAGCGTAAGGCTGTTGACGGCAAGCACTGCCATGATTGCAAGCAGAGCGATCATAAGTACCTTGGTTACACGCTCAAGTCCCTTTTGTACTCCGATAGCGCATACGCCAAAGCCGATTATTACGACGATAGCAACGAACAGTATCATCATCCAGGGCTCGCCGAGCATCTCGCCGAACACGCCCTCAACGCCCGCCTTGTCAAGTCCCGAAAATTTGCCCGAAGCGGTGTAAACGAAATAGCGGAGCATCCAAGCGGTCACGCAGGTGTAGAACATCATAAGTATGACGTTACCCGCAAGGCAGAGGTAGCCGTGAACACGCCAGCCCTTTTTCTTGGGCGTGAGCGCGTGGTACATCTTAACGGGACTCTTTTGCGCCGCACGTCCCATGGAAAACTCCATAGTGAGCACGGGTATTCCCATTATTGCTAAGAATACGAGATAAATAAGTACGAATAGTGCGCCGCCGTTCTGTCCTGCAACCGTGGGAAATTTCCATACGTTTCCAACACCGATCGCACAGCCTGCGCTGAGTAGAATAAAGCCAAGACGGCTGCCAAGGCGTTCGCGGGGGGATTTGTCGTTCATTGATTAAGCCTCCAATTGATTTAACTTTTACTGTTGAATTATTTGTATATTTTCTGAACCGTTCTGCTTTACGGTCTCAAGAATTTGAGCCATTTGTGTGGGATCCGACGCGTGAGGAACAAGTACACGCATGTCGTACCTCAAAAGGAAATACAGCATTCCGCCAAGAGAAGTGTCCATAGCGTCTGAAAGCGTTTGTTCTTCACCTGCCTCAATCGTAGTGAGGTCTGCTGCAAGATAGTCAAAGTAGTCCCAAAGTCCGTCAATAAGCTCCGAGTTTTCTTGGTCGGAAAGCACGCTTGTCGGCAGGGAAAGACCGATCTTGCCGTCGGGGCAAAGGCGGTGAACGTCGCGAGCAAGCTCCGAGAGCTCTGCATATCTTTCGACGGGTATCTCACCGACGTAGATCAAAACGTCGTCAACACCCGAGCGAAGTGCCTCGGAGATCAGCGCCGAGTAATATCCTATCGCGGCAGAGCGCGTAAGGTCGTCGTCGGTATTGAACTCGGAGAGGTACGTCATTCCCACTGTGTGCATGCTCTTGTCGTGGAAAGCCTCCATCGCTTTTTTTAGCGTAGGCATGTCCGCTTGAGATGCGTGCTTTCCAAGAGAAATTGCAACGTCGGAATTGTACGTCAGCGAGCCGTCCGCACCGTCAAGGAAGAAGCATGCGTCTGTATAGCCCTCGTCGGACGCGTTTTTGATTCGCGTCGCGAGCAGGCTTGAGCCCTCCACGTATATCGGAACGGGATACGCAAGCACCTTTTTTACCTCGCCGTGGGGCAAGGCTTCCGTTTGTGTGACCTTGCCAGTTCGCTTGGTTACATTGTCCTCGACCTTGTCACCTATCACGTTTCCCGCGATAACGAGAGCGATAAATACGGTCACGAGAACCGCCGCTATCACGCCGAGGATCAGCTTTATTCTGTTTTTACGGTAGGCTCGCCTTCGATAGCTCACCCGTCTTCCGGATCTGTTCATCTTTAAACCGTAAAACCTTTCAAAAAAAGAATGTTTGATAATCAGTCGTCGCTATTTTTACCTCTGATGGCAAGAGTACGTTTTGCGCGCTCCAGCTTTTCGGCTATGAGAGCTTTCTTTTTCTTCTTGTAGTGTATGACTATAAACACGACCGCGACGGCAACGAGAGAAGCTGCGAGGAATATTATCACCGTTACGATAATAGCAAAGGTGTCTATTCCTACGCTTACGCGCTCCATTTGAGTGAGAGTAAGCGAGGCACCGTATTCGTTCGGAACAAACTCAAGCGTGCCGATCACCGCATTGAGCTTTGCGTTTATTATCGTATTTACGTATTCTGTGTAAAGCGTGCTGTAATTCTTTTGAATGTCCTCGTCCGTGATGGGCAGACGCTTTATAACGTAATAGCAGTCCGCCACCTCACCGCTCGAAAGCTCGCGGTCCTTGATGGTTATGACCTCGCTGTATCCGCCGACCTCAAGAGAGTAAGCTGTGTCCTCAAGCTCCTTGTCCATAGTACCTTTTCCAAAGGTGTAGATGCAGTCAACGTCAACGTCCTCGTTGACACTGCCATTGGGGAGGTCGTAGCGACCGCCTATAAGATCGTAAAACGTAGTTCTTTCGTTTACGAGAGCGTCACGCGCCGCTTGTGCGTCTGCATAATTTGCTTCTGCGTTATCCCCCTCGTTGTTAGCTATCATAAAGCCTTGGATACTCACAAAATTATTCTTTATATAGTCCGCAACTCCGTCCTGATCTGCGGTAAGCTCACCTCGCGCAATAAGCGCGTATTCAAGCTGATTGTAGACTACGTCCACCTCTTGAAGAAAACGCGCGTAACGGTCGGTGGTGTTTTTGCTTTTGAGATCCTTTATGTACTTTAAGCGACTTCCGCCAAAGGCGGTGTCTATTGCAGAATCGATTGCCGATTGAACGCCGTTTTCTTTTTCTTCGTCGGTGACGGCAACACCCGACTCTGCGCAAAGAGTAAGCTTTGCATAGTTTATAACGATCTCGCTGTAAACCCTTTCTCGAAGCTCGTCCTCACTCATTCCGTCCGCGTAAAGATTTTTGGAAAGAGTGCAAAGCTCGTCATAATATACGGTGTACGCGCCTACCGTACCAACCTCACGCACGGCCGCTGAGGTGGGGGAGAGGGGCTTTGACTCACACGCGGTGAGTGTTGCTAAAAGTAATATAAGCGCGGTACCGAGACACAGAGCGCGTAAAAATTTATTTTTCATTTTTACCTCGTAAATGCATTTATAAATATACAAATTATATTATATCATACTTTTGTTACCATATTGTGAATATTAACATATTTAATACATTTTTTATAAAAAAGCAAATCGCCCTTGCGCCGACGGCAGCAAAGGCGGTCATATTGCGTTGTATCAAGCCTTTCTTCGGATCATATCTTTTTTGATCGTATCTGTCCCCTCTATTACGAGCATTGTAATAATGATAAGCGTTTGCGGTACGAAATACATGGGGATCACGAAAGCGGTGCAAAGGAATGTCATGAAGAAAAGGGAGTAGAGAATTTGCTTGTATCGCGGGAGTGCGTCGTATTCTCGTATGAACTGCATAAAGGGGATCAGTATAAAAATAAGAACGTAAAAATAGGACACCGAGGGAATGAGCGCAAAGGTAGATACGGCGATGACGTATCTTGAAAGGTCGGAGCGTGCCGCGATCGCCGTCACTGTGGCGAAGATCATGATGGATAAGATCAAGGTGAGGTGAAGCACGTTAAAGGTCGTATCCGTAGGGATAGACAGCGCGTAAAACACTTTGAAAAGTAGTCCTGCTAAAGAAATGTTCGCACCATTCATAAGTGGAGCATCGGAGGTGGCGAAGCTTGTGAGATTTACTAAAAGCCCCCAAAGCTCGTCAAGCCCGTTGCGGTAAAAGAGGAAAGGTAAAAGAAAAAACAGGGCGGTGTAAAGCGCGACGCGCACAGACTCCCATATCCTTTTCTTACATAGCAGCAGAACACCGAAGAACAGAGGATATATCTTAATGAGTCCCGAAACGGCAAGGCAAATGTAGCCTATTTCTCTTGAGATAGTATTCTCGCTTTTGTGTAGTACGATAAACAGAAGCAAAAATATAAGGGCGAAGAAGATGGTATTGCCGCGCGTTATGGCATATGCCATGGGTGCGCAGACCGTTATTATGATCGCCGTCTTTATTGCCGCCGACCGTTGCAGCCTGAATTCGTAGATGACCAAAAGTATTATAGATGCGGTGCATATTAAAAAGAATAAAACGTAAGACACCCAGAACTCTGGGTGAAGCCACATTTTTGCCGTCAGCTCGTTTGGAGTGAGATCCATGCCCGCATATTCTGCAAATATGCCGCGGCAGATGAGCGCGAACGGATAGAGAATGATAATTCCAATTGGGTGATAGGATGCGCCCTCGACCAAAAACGGACTTTCTTCAAGCGAAACTTTCATTATATAAGTGAAGTCGGAGAAGACCGAGAGAATGATGTCAAAGGAGTGGTTTTTGAAATGCTCCGAGGAAAAGGCGCATAAGAGCAGAATTATTGCTAACAGCATGCAAAGAAACGTTCCGCCAAGGAGGAAGTACAGAAAGATATTCAGTATTCGGTTTTGGGAGGGACTCAGCGGTATGCTATTTGCGAACAGACCGCGCCCTTTTTGATCTCGCGTTTTACCTTGACTGTCCATAGTCGGTGCCTTTCCTGAATCTTAAATTTAATTTTACTGTTTTCCGTCAAATGATTTTTGAAACGGATAAAAGAGGATATTTTTAAGATTTTTATGCAATTGTACTTGAATATATTACGGAAGAATGTTATAATGTAAAGCGTAAATGATTTATGTATGGAGGAACTTATGCCTCGTTTTTTTATAAGACAGGATCAAATTGACGGAAACACCCTGACGCTCGTCGGAGAGGACGCTCATCATGCGGCTCGCTCATTAAGAATGGCAGTCGGCGACGGTGTGACGGTTTGTGATATGCAAGGAAACGAATATGAGTGCAGGATAACGGGCTTTGACGACGACGCGCGCGTTTTTTGCGATATAATCAGCGCAAAAAGCTCGGATACCGAGCCGCCAATCAGAATAACGCTCTTTCAGGCTCTGTCAAAGGGAGATAAACTTGATACGGTGATACAAAAGGCGGTCGAGTGCGGTGCGGCGAAGATAGTGCCGTTTGAAAGTGAGAGATGCGTCGTTAAGTGCAAGGCAGATGCGGAAGAGAGAAAGACCGAGCGCCGCAGACGTATTGCCGCAGAGGCGGCAAAGCAGTGCGGAAGAAGCATTTTGCCCGAGGTGACGCCGACGGTCGACTTTAACACGGCACTTGAAATGGCAAAGGAAAGCGAGATTGTGCTCTTTTGCTACGAGGGCGACGGTACCGAGCCGCTCGGGCGGATATTTCAAAAGAACCTTATAAGAAAAGAGGACGGCGGTTATCCGAGCGTCGCGCTTATCGTAGGCAGCGAGGGCGGATTTTCACTTGACGAGGCAAAGCGAGCTTCAATCGGCGGAGCCTTGATGTGCGGGCTCGGAAAGCGTATTCTGCGTACGGAAACTGCCCCTGTTTTCGCGCTTTCCTGCATTATTTATGCGACTGAGCTTTCTTGACAAAATTTATTATGAGCGCGTATTGACTAATTTTAAACAAAAAAATTGTTAAATTTTATAAAAAATATTTGAAATGCTATTGAAAAATCACAAAAAATAGTTTATAATATAGGACAGTATACACAATCAAGACAGAAATCTTATTTTTGAGAGGTTGAATAGTTATGTCAAACAGGCTGTTTCAAGGCGTAATTTATCAGATGAAGGATGCGTTTGACCGCGTTATCGGTGTTATCGACGAGAACGGCGTGGTTATCTCCTGCTCTGATTTGAGCAAGATGGGAGATATCCGTCAGGGAGTCCGCGAGGAGCTTTCTTTCTCCACCGAGTTTATGACAGTAGGCGGATATACCTACCGCTATATGGGTGCGTCTCAAAAGAGCGAATATATAGTTTTCGTCGAGGGTGAGGATAAGATGGCAGAGAAGATGTCCAAGCTTCTTGCTGTTTCCCTCGGTAACATCAAGGGACTTTACGACGAAAAGTATGATAAGGGATCCTTCATTAAGAATATTATTTTGGATAACATTCTTCCCAGTGACATATACATAAAGTCAAAGGAGCTTCATTTCAATACCGAGGAGCCCCGCATCGTATTCCTTATCAAGTTCTTCGGAAAGACGGATATGATGCCCTTTGAAATGCTTCAGAATATGTTCCCCGATAAGTCCAAGGATTACGTTATCAGCGTAAGCGAGCATGATATAGTCCTCGTTAAGGAGCTTAAAGCGGGAGTTGAGATGAAGGACATCGAGAAGATCGCCGTAAATATTGCGGACACCCTCTCGACCGAGTTCTATACCAAGGTCGCAATCGGTATTTCTACCGTTGTTGACAACATAAAGGATCTTGCAAAGGCGTATCAGGAGGCGCAGGTCGCTCTTGAGGTCGGCAAGGTATTTGAGACCGAGAAGAACATAATAAGCTATGAGAACCTCGGAATAGGCAGACTTATTTATCAGCTTCCTACCACTCTTTGCGAGATGTTCTTGCAGGAGGTGTTCAAGAAGGGTAACCTTGAGTCTCTCGACAGAGAAACTCTTATGACTATCCAGTGCTTCTTTGAGAATAACCTCAACGTTTCCGAAACGTCGAGAAAGCTGTTCGTTCACAGAAACACTCTCGTATACAGACTTGAGAAGATCCGCAAGCTGACGGGACTTGACCTTCGTGAGTTTGAGCATGCTATAACCTTTAAGGTAGCGCTCATAGTAAGAAAGTATCTTGATTCAAAGCCTGTAAAGTTCTGAGCTTGAAATTTATACATATTTTGAATACTCCGCTGAGCGGAGTATTCAATTTTGATGTAACGGCTTTTGAGAATAAAGGTTAAAGACTGCTTTGATTTTTCGGCGACTTCAATGGTATATAGGTATATATTGAAACGAAAAATTAATGAAAGCGAGAAAAAACATGTCCGAACAAAATAACGGTTTTTCCGAGTCCTATGACCTTGACGGCAAGGATAATACGGAAAGGGGAGCCGAACCCGATTTTGAGGTTAAAATAAACCTCATAGAGGAAAACACCGCACCCCCCAAAAAAGAGCGAAAGCCCGTAAGAGTATCTCTCGGTACGTTCGTTTGCACGGTGGTAGCACTTGTGCTGGCGGCAGTAATGCTGACGCTTACCATCTGTTCCTCCTATTACAAGGGCGAGCAGGCAAAGCTCGAGGCGCAATACGAAAGTATTCTTTTGAGCGCCGATAGTATAGGCAGCTTCGACGAGCTTGAGATCTTGCAGGGAATATTCAGTACGTATTCCTTTAAGGAGCTTGACGAGGACACTATTCGTACGAATATACTAAAAGCGTACGTTGCGTCGACAGGAGATAAATACGCGGTATATTATACCGATGAGGAGTATGCCGCACTTTCCGCGCAAATGTCGGGAAAATCACAGGGAATAGGAATAAACATTATAGATTCCACGGTCGTTATAGGCGGCGTTGAATACAAAACGCTCAAAGTAATAAACGTAGTGAAGGACTCACCTGCGGAGAATAACGACCTCCGAGTTGGAGACTGCATTGTAGCGGTTGGAAACGCAAAGGAAAACACCACGGTGAGCGTCCTCGGCTACGACATGGCGCTAAAGCAGCTTCAGGGTGAAAAGGGAACCTATGCGGAATTTTTAGCGTACAGACCCGATGAGGGAATGACGAAGGAATTTAATATTCTTCGCGATACTTTCCAGACAGCTTCCGTTATGTGGGAGAGGGTTGACTCCGACGTTTGTGAAAACGTGGGGCTTGTAAAGATAGTAAGCTTCGATAGAACGACTCCCTCACAGCTCAAAACGGCTGTTGAGGAGCTGAAGGCGGCGGGATGCGAGAAATTCGTATTTGACGTTCGCTATAATCCCGGCGGCGAGCTCACCTCGATCGTGGCAGTGCTCAGCTACTTCCTTGATGAGGGAGACACGGTTATCAGCATGAAGGACAAATTCGGAAACGAAAAGGTATATAAGGCAGAGCCGACGGTGTATTCCTCAAGCGGAGCGTGCTCAATTGCGGCAGAGGATATAGGGATATATAAGGACCTTGATGCGGTCGTAATTTGTAATGATAGCACGGCAAGCGCGGCAGAGCTTTTCGTGGCGAACTTCCGTGATCACGGAATAGGCGAGGTCGTGGGTGTTACAACCTACGGAAAGGGAACTGTGCAAAGCACGTATCCCCTGTATATGTTCGTATCTCCCGACTACACGGGAAAAATACCCGAGGGCTGGATAAAGCTTACCATGTATATGTACTATCCGCCAAACGGCGAGAGCTATGACGGAATAGGAATTGTGCCCGACTACGAGGTAGAGATGTCAGAGGAGTCGGAAAAGCTCAATATATACGATATAATGGGTTCAAAGGATGACACACAGCTTGTAAAAGCAATAGATAAATATTTTAAAGGAGAATAAGAAAATGGCAGAAAAGCAGAGATATACAAGAGAGGGCTTTTTGAAGCTTCAGGAGGAATACGACCTTCTTACTAAGGTTAAGCGTGAGGAGGTAAAGAAGGCGATAGCAGAGGCGCGCTCCTTCGGTGACCTTTCAGAGAACTCCGAGTACGACGAGGCGAGAAACGAGCAGGCTAAGATCGAGACTCGTATCAAGGAGCTTGAGGAGCTCATGAGAAATGCGGAAATATCAAATGACGACGATATGGACGAGGGCATTGTCGGACTTGGCTCTACCGTAAAGGTAGTGACCAACGGTAAAGAGGTGGTTTACAGCATCGTTGGCTCTAACGAGGCTAACCCCTTTGAAAATAAGATCTCCGATATGTCGCTTATCGGAAAGGCTCTCATAGGCAAGAGAATGGGAGATGAGCTTGAGATAAAAACCAATGCCGGTCAGGTTGTTATAAAGGTTCTTGAGGTTTCGAGAACGAAATAAGTATAAAACGGACGATTACGAGCCTGACTTGCAATCGTCCGTTTTGTTGAGCTTTATTATGGAGGATCATAATGAAAGAAAACGAAGAAAAGATAGAGGGCGGCAAAATATCAGTCAGTGGCGGCTTTCTCGGTTGGCTTGATAACTACTGGTATCATTATAAGTGGCCGACTATAGGAATTGCGCTGCTGGTCATAATATTTACCGTATGCACCTTGCAGATGTGCTCGTCTGATGAGGACGATGCCATACTTCATTATGCAGGCGACATTCATATGTCAGCCGCAGAGGTGGAAAATCTTTGCAGTGTGATCGAGGGGGTTTGCCCCGAGGATTATAACGGAGACGGAGCGAAGAATATTGCGCTCATGACGCATAGAGTTCTTCTTGAAGAAAAGCTCGTGGCACTTGAAAAGGAAACCGACTCGGACGGCAACAAGGTAAATTCGATAGACAGGACGTTTAACACCCGGCAGTATAACGATTTTTACGATTATATACAGACGGGTGAGAGCTCGATATTGATAATTTCCCCTGAGCTTTACGCGGAGCTTTCTAAGGTGGACAGCGACCGAGACGGTAAGGCTGACCGCATAGTAACGCTTTACGAGACATTCGGAAATAAGCCCGAGAGCGCTTACGACGATTATGCCGTAAGACTCGGCGACACCGAGATCTACCAAAGCTTTGCGGCTCTCAGAGTGCTGCCCGAGGATACCTTGATATGCTTCCTTGAGCCTAACTGGAAGGGCGCAAAGAACAGCAACGAGAAGTATTATAAAAGAGAAAAGGAAATTTTCCGTGCTATCGTAGAATATTCTGCTGATGACGGCGAGGCGGCAGAATGAAAAGCAGAATAGTATCCTTGGCGCTCCTTTTGCTGACAGCCATGATATGGGGCTTTGCATTCGTCGCGCAGGTTGCGGGAACGAATTATATCGGCTCGCTGACTATGTGCGGAACGCGATTTTTGCTTGCGACCGTCGCCCTTGTTCCCGTTATACTTATCTTTGAGAGGGGCAGATCGACTCCGAAAGATAGAAAGGACACGGCTTTTGCGTCTCTGATTACGGGAGTGATACTGTTCCTTGCCTCAATACTTCAGCAGTACGGAATACAGTATACTAAAAGCGCAGGAATATCGGGCTTTATCACGGGACTTTATACCGTATTTATTCCTATCGTGTGCTTTGTTCTGTTTAAGCAAAAGACGGGAATAAACGTGATAATAGGCGCAGTTTGCGCGCTCTTTGGGCTGTTTTTACTTTGCTATCACCCCGGGGAGGGATTTTATTTTGGCATCGGTGAGGTGCTTTTGCTCATAGGCTCGTTTTTCTGGACGGCGCACGTCGTCGTAATAGACAGGCTTGGTAAGAGGGCGCGCCCCTTGAGATATTCCATGGGGCAGTTCGCGGTCTGTGCGGTGCTTGGGCTTATAGGCGCGTTTATATTTGAAACGCCATCAATGAGCGCTATACTCGATGCAAAATGGTCAATACTTTATTGCGGAATAATGTCGTCGGGCGTGGCTTATACGCTTCAGATCATAGCTCAGAAGCGCTGTGATCCTACCATGGCGGCGATCGTGTTTTCGAGCGAATCCATGTTCAGTGCCATAGGCGGAGTTATATTCAGAATAGACAGCATCGCGCTTATCGGCTACGTCGGCTGTGCGTTTATGCTTGCGGGCATAGTGATCTCGCAGATCAAATTCGGCAAGCGCACACGAACCGATGTGAGTGCCCAAGCGGCAGAAAAGTGAATTTAAAGCACCCTAACGGAAAACAATACATATATCAAGTTTTTGTGAGGTGTTAAGTGAGAAAAAATGAATTTTTGATGGGATTTACGGTGGGACTGTGCGTTTTTGGCGGCGCTGCTGCCATTCTGCTTGCGGTGTTCCTGCTTTAAATACCTTGACACTGTGATCCAGAGGAGGGAGTGGCTTGCGCCTTGATAAATTTTTGGTTGCGACGGGTAAATGTACTCGCTCGGTGGCAAAACGGCAGGTAAGGGCAGGCGCCGTTACCGTGAACGGACAGGCGATCCGTTCGTCGGACGTGAATATCGACGAGTACGTGGATACTGTTACGTATTGCGGCGAGAAGGTCGTATACCGCAAATACACCTACGTTATGCTCAATAAGCCCGAGGGTGTTGTGAGCGCGACCGAGGACGGCAGAGATAAGACAGTTCTTGACCTTTTGCCCGCAGACGTAAGAACAAGAGGAATGTTCCCGTGCGGACGTCTTGATAAGAACACGCTCGGTCTTGTTTTGCTGACGGACGACGGCGAGCTTGCGCACAGGCTTTTAGCCCCCAAGAGCCACGTCAAAAAAATATACAGATTCCGTTCGCGCTTTCCTATAAGCGAGGAGGACGCAAGGCGCTTTGAGAGCGGTCTTGTACTTGAGGACGGATACGAAACAAAGCCCGCTGAGATACGACTTGACGAGGAAAAGGACGGAGGGCTTATTACCCTTGTTGAGGGTAAATATCACCAGATAAAGAGAATGCTTGAAGCGCTTGACAACAAGATAACGTATCTTGAGCGCATCGAGTTTGGACCGCTTACGCTTGACGCGACTCTCGGTCGCGGTGAGTGGAGATACCTTACCGACGAGGAAATAGCGGCGCTTGAGGCTCACGCGGCACGCGCTTGAAAAAATAACAAAAACGGAGAAAACAATGGACATTATCAAAAAGCTTGCAGAGGAATTTAAGCTTGGGGTAACTCAGGTTGAAAAAACGGTTGCGCTCATCGACGAGGGAAATACCATACCCTTTATCGCGCGTTACCGTAAGGAGGAAACGGGAAGCCTTGATGACGCTGTTCTTCGCGACCTCGACGACAGACTTACTTACCTGCGCAATATCGAAAAGCGCAAGGAGGAGGTAAAGAATCTTATTACTGAAATGGGTAAGATGACCGACGAGATAATGGCGGCTATCGATAACGCAAAGACCATAACGGAGGTTGACGATATTTACCGCCCATTCCGTCCTCACAGAAAGACCAGAGCATCTGTTGCAAAGGAAAAGGGACTTGAGCCCTTGGCAGAGCTTATACTCTCACAGCTTGATAAGTACGAGCCGTCAATTGAAGAAGCCGCAGAGGCTTACGTTGACGAGGAAAAGGGAGTTGCTTCTGCGGAGGAAGCGCTGGCAGGTGCTTGCGACATCATCGCAGAGGCTGTGTCGGATAACGCGGAATACAGAAAGACCGTCCGCAAGGCGACCTTTGATACGGGACTTATTTCCACCAAGGCGGCAACCGAGGAGGATTCCGTTTACGCGCAGTATTACGATTATTCCGACAAGATAAATAAGATACCCTCGCACAGAGTTCTCGCTATCAACCGCGGCGAGAAGGAGGATTTTCTCAAGGTCAGCATCAGCGTTGAAAAGGGAATTATACTTAACTATCTTTGCAGCGAGATGATAACCAATATGAAGAGCCCTGCCGTTAAATATATCGAGGCGGCAGTAGTTGACAGCTACGACAGACTTATCGCTCCGTCCATTGAGCGCGAGATAAGGAACGACCTCTTTGACGTGGCGGGCGAGGGCGCTATAAAGCTCTTCTCTGACAACCTTAAGCCCCTGCTTATGCAGACTCCCCTTAAAGGAAAGACCGTTATGGGCTTTGACCCGGGTTACATCAACGGCTGTAAGACCGCCGTTGTTGATAAGACGGGTAAGGTGCTTGACACCGCTGTCGTATATCCCACCACCAAGAGCAAGTTCAAGACCGAGGAAGCGGCAAAGGTCATAAAGAAGATGGTCGACAAGTATAAGATCGACGTTATCGCCATCGGAAACGGAACGGCATCGCGCGAGAGCGAGAGATTTATCGCGGATACCTTAAAGGACGTAAAGCACGACTGTAAGTATATAATCATAAGTGAGGCAGGCGCTTCCGTTTACTCCGCTTCAAAGCTTGCGGCTGAGGAGTTCCCGGAGTTTGACGTTATGCAGCGCTCTGCCGTGTCTATCGCTCGCAGACTTCAGGATCCGCTTGCAGAGCTTGTAAAGATAGATCCCAAGTCCATAGGAGTCGGACAGTATCAGCACGATATGAAGCCCGCAAGACTTGACGGCGCGCTTCAGGGCGTTGTTGAGGACTGCGTAAATGCTGTCGGCGTTGACGTAAACACGGCGTCCTATTCCTTGCTTTCCTACATTTCGGGAATTAACGCGACCTGCGCTAAGAATATCGTTAAATACCGCGAGGAGAACGGCGAGTTCCAATCGAGAGCACAGATACTTAAGGTACCGAGACTTGGCGCTAAGGCGTTCGAGCAGTGCGCGGGATTTTTGAGAGTTCCGATCTCAAAGGAGATACTTGATAACACGGGCGTTCACCCCGAGTCCTACGATGCGGCGCGTAAGCTTCTCCAAATACTCGGCTACACCTCCGAGGACGTAGCAGAGGCGCGGCTTGGCGACATCAGACACAAGGTCAAGGAAGTGGGAATGAAGAAGCTGGCACAGGAGTGCGGAGTAGGTGAGCCTACGCTTGCGGATATTATTTCCGAGCTTGAAAAGCCCGGCAGAGATATACGCGACAATATGACTCCCCCCACGCTTCGCGACGACGTTCTCGCGATCGAGGATCTTAAGCCCGATATGGTGCTTGACGGTGTTGTCAGAAACGTTATCGACTTTGGCGCATTCGTGGATATTGGCGTGCATCAGGACGGACTCGTGCACATTTCCCAGCTTTCGGATAAATTCGTAAAGCATCCGTCCGAGGTCGTAAGACTTGGCGACAACGTCAAGGTGAGAGTTCTCGAGGTGGACGTAAAGAAAAAGAGAATATCACTTACCATGAAAAACGTAAAGTGATTTTAATATATTAAAAAGCGAGCAACTTCGCTTTTGCGGCGGTCACTCTGAAACAAATATGTTTTGTGCAATATGCATAATACGAGGCGCGAAATTTGGGAATATTACCATCTTCCATTTTTCGCAAAAAAGTGTTATAATATTAAAGTACAAAGGTATGTATGAAATTTTATCTGCTTTATATTTTTAGGAGGAGTATTCCAAATGGCAAGCTTATCACTCAGACACATTTATAAGAAGTATCCGGGCGGCGTAACTGCAGTTTCGGATTTTAACCTTGAGGTTAAAGACAAAGAATTTATCGTATTCGTAGGACCCTCCGGATGCGGAAAGACAACGACTCTCCGTATGATCGCAGGTCTTGAGGAAATCACCGAGGGTGAGCTCTTTATCGGAGATCAGCTCGTAAACGACGTTGCTCCTAAGGATAGAAAGATCGCGATGGTGTTCCAGAACTACGCTCTTTATCCTCACATGTCCGTATTTGAGAACATGTCCTTTGGACTCAAGCTCAACAAGACTCCTAAGGAGGAGATCAAGCGCCGCGTTGAAGAGGCTGCTCGTATCCTTGATATTACCCACCTTCTCGACAGAAAGCCCAAGGCTTTGTCCGGTGGTCAGAAACAGCGTGTTGCTCTCGGACGTGCTATAGTTCGTAATCCTAAGGTCTTCCTTCTTGACGAGCCGCTTTCCAACCTTGACGCAAAGCTTCGTGCAGCCATGAGAACTGAGCTTACCAAGCTCCATGCTCGTGTAGGAACTACGTTCGTATACGTAACGCACGACCAGGTCGAGGCTATGACCATGGCAACGAGAATCGTTGTTATGAAGGACGGTCTTATCCAGCAGGTCGATACTCCTCAGAACCTTTACGACGCTCCTTGCAACATCTTCGTTGCAGGCTTTATCGGAACTCCTCAGATGAACTTTATTAACGGTAAGCTCGTTAAGAAGGACAGTGACGTATACTTTGAGTTTGAGGGTGTATCCCTTAAGCTTCCCGCAGATAAGGCAAACGCTCCCGAGCTTGCTGACTACATCGGCAACGAGGTAGTAGTAGGACTTCGTCCTGAGTGTATCTCCGACGAGGCAAAGGTAGTTGAGGCTAACCCCGAGACCTCCTTCGCAGTAGACGTAGACGTAACCGAGCTTATGGGTGCAGAGATCTAT
This sequence comes from Oscillospiraceae bacterium, assembly GCA_015063335.1. The sequence goes on from SVUH01000005.1 coordinate 15,897, forward strand.
CTCTACCTCAACATCGGTGAGACTAACCTTATCGCACGTGTATCCTCGAGATCTCAGTCCAGAGCAGGACAGAATATCAACGTAAACTTTGATATGACCAGACTCCACATCTTCGATAAGGATACCGAGCGTTGCATCATTCACTAAAATAATTAAAGGGTGGCGCTAAGCCACCCTTTATATTTTAACTTATTGACAAATCTGTTTGTATGTGATAAAATGATAAAGTAGTTATTACTTTGCAAAGAGGAAAAAATGAGATCGTTTAAAATATTTTTGGCTATAAGCCTTGTTGTTTGTTTGGCTATCTCATCTGTTGCTTGTTTCGGTGATAAGAACGAAAATACAGATGGCGAAGCTGAGATTACAATAGGAGATAATACAGAAACTGACGCTGAAACCACCGCCGAGTCTGAATCCGGCTCGGGCAACGAATCCGGCTCGGGCAACGAATCCGGCTCGGGTAACGAATCCGGCTCGGGTAACGAATCCGGCTCGGGTAACGAATCCAGTTCGGGTAACGAATCCGGCTCGGGTAATGAATCCGGCTCAGGCAACGAATCCGGCTCGGGTAACGAATCCGGCTCAGGCAACGAATCCGGCTCAGGCAACGAATCCGGCTCGGGTAATGAATCCGGTTCGGGCAACGAATCCGGCTCGGGTAACGAATCCGGCTCGGACTCGAGCGGCAACAATATGAATATAGGAGGGGCACTCCCCGGAGACGACTACGGCCCCATGAATTAATGGCAATAAAAAAACGCTGAACACAACGTGTTCAGCGTTTTTTTTATTTTATGCTGTCCTTTGCAGCTGTAAGTGTATTCTGCATGAGCATCGTGATCGTCATAGGACCGACACCGCCGGGAACGGGTGTGATGTAAGATGCCTTGGGCTCGACCGTTGCAAAATCAACGTCGCCCGTGAGCTTTCCGTCAGCACGTCTGTTCATGCCGACGTCGATAACTACCGCGCCGTCCTTTACCATGTCGCCCGTGAAGAAATCAGCCTTTCCGATCGCCGCTACCAAAATGTCAGCGCGTCGGCATACCTCGCTGAGGTTTTTTGTTCTGCTGTGGCAGATGGTGACCGTACCGTTCTTCTGTAAAAGAAGCATAGCCTGAGGCTTTCCTACGATGTTTGAACGTCCTACTACGACACACTCCTTACCCGTAACGTCAATACCGCTACGCTCGAGGAGCGCCATAACTCCGGCGGGAGTGCAGGGCAGGAAGGAGTAGTCACCTATCATTATCTTGCCTACGTTGTATGGGTGGAAAGCGTCAACGTCCTTTTTGGGATCTATTCGCAGAATTACCTGATTTTCGTCAAGATGCTTGGGGAGGGGAAGCTGGCAGAGAATTCCATGGATCTTGTCGTCTGCATTGAGTCTGTCGACCAGAGCATTAAGCTCCTCTTGGGTGGTAGATGCGGGGAGCTCGTATGCCTCCGAATAAAAGCCAACCTCCTCGCAGGCTCTGCGCTTGTTTCTGACGTATACCTGCGATGCGGCATCGTCGCCTACGATTATTACGGCAAGTCCGGGGCGGAAGCCGTTTTTAGCGGCAAACTCCTCGGTCTCTGCCTTTATTTCATTTCTTATTTGTGCCGATATAGCCTTTCCGTCAATTATCTGCGCCATTATCTGACTCCTTTTTATCATTTGTATTTATATTAAAGATCTTTTCTAACTTTTCCGAAACGTCCGTGTGCTCCGCTTTTTCTGCTTCTGCCTCGTCGGTGTCTTCAGATATATCTGTGTCTGCGGGATCGCTGTTCTCAACCTCTGCCTCATTACCGTTAGTGTCGACCGAGGTTGATGCGGTCGTTGCAAACTTGGGGAAAGCCGCCTCGTAAGCTCCTGCGGTGATCCTTGCGCGGCGAGCCCTCACGAGAAATACAATAAGTGCCGCCGTTGCCCCAACGAAGCAAATAAATCCGACAACCTGAGATATGCGGAATACACCGATATAAAGGCTGTCCGTTCTGAGTCCCTCAATAAGCATTCTTCCGAATCCGTACCAAGCGAGATACATAAGAACGATCTGTCCGTCGAACTTTTTCTTTTTGTAAACAAGATTTATCAATACGAAGCCGATAACGTTCCAAAGTGATTCATAGAAAAACGTGGGATGAACGTATACCATTCTCGACGTACCGAAAATGTAGTTTGTGTTGCGAGAAATAAGGCCCATGCTCATAAAGAAATCCTCGCTGACCTTTTCTCCAAAGGCCTCGCCGTTAAAGAAGTTGCCCCACCTTCCGATAGCCTGCGCTATCATAACTCCGGGCGCGGCGGCATCTGCAACCTTGGGGAAGCTGATCTTCTTGATCTTACACATAACGAATACTGTCAGAGCACCTGCAATAATAGCTCCGTAGATAGCAAGACCGCCCTCCCAGATGGCTATTGCCTCGTAAAAGCTTTCAAACTCGTCGAGCGATGTGAGCACGTAGTAAAGACGTGCGCCAAGAATACCGAAAATTACGGTGAAGATCGCCATATCAAGCAGGTCGTCAAACAAAATCTTCTCCTGCCTTGCTCTGTAAGCACAGTAAGCAAACGCGGTAATAATACCAAGAGTGATTATAATTCCGTACCACCTTACCTCTATCTTGTCAAACAGAGTAAAGGCTATGGGATTTACCGTAAATTCTCCGATCCCAAGACCGGGAAATGACATTGTAACCATAAACTAACCTTTCTTTCATATTGGATTTACAACGGAAAGAGTAACCGTTGATCTATCAAAGGATTTTTCAAACGCTGCCTTAACGTCGTCGAGCGTTACGGAGTCAAGCGCGTCTGCATACTCAAATATTGAAGCGTCCTCGCATACAAAGGAAAACAGAGTGTTTGCTATGCTTTCAACCGAGTCGAAAAGCCTGACGGCTTCTGCGTACATAACGCGCTTCGCTCTCTTGAAGTCCTCGTCGGAAAAGCACTCGGCGCGCACCTTTTCAATGTAACTTAGGATTTTTTCGAGCACAAGCTTGGGTTCACTTGCCTCTCCTGCAATAGAGTTGTATGCAAAGGCTTCGGAGATGGTATAGCCGTATGACCAGGACGGCGAGATGAGCTTGCCCTCAACTAAGCTGCTGTAAAGCTCTCCCGCACGGGAAAACAGCATTTCGTTGAGAATTGCCATAACGGCGTCCTTTCTTTGACGCTCAAGGGGATCTGAGGGAATGTCAGTGTCCTTAAAGCCGATATTGAAAATAGGCTTTGAAAGCTGCATTGACTGCTCTACAAGGCTTTTGTATGCCTTTGGTGACTCGCCTCGGTTTTCATTTATCCTATTTACCGCATCACCGACAAAGCTTGACGGCAGACTTTGGCTGACGGTAGAAAGAATGGCCTTTGCGTCTACGTCGCCGCAAACGATAAGTGCCATGTTTGAGGGCTTATAAAAGGCATTGTAGCAGTCGTAAAGCGTGTCTGCGCTTATCCTTGATATAGACTCCTGCGAGCCGCAGATGTTTCTCTGAATGCTGTGGCTTTCGTACATTCCCTCAAGCATTCCGTAAAAGCATCGGTCGCCGGGATTGTCGTCGTACATTCTTATTTCCTCACCGATAATTCCAAGCTCCGCCGCTACGGAATCGGGTGTAAAATAAGGGTGCGTGACGAACTTGATAAGCTCTTCCAAGGCGGGAATAATATTGTCCGTGCAGCTGAACAGATAAGCGGTTTTGTTGAATGACGTGTAGGCATTGGGATCACATCCAAGCTCGGAAAAACGCTCGAATGAGTCGCTGCCGTCCTCGTTGAAGAATAGCTTGTGCTCAAGAAAATGAGCAATTCCGTCTGGTACGGTTATCTTTTGTCCGTCCTTTAAAAACGAATTGTTTATCGAGCCGTATTTAACACCGAACAGAGCGTAGGTCGTAGAGAATTTCTTTGGGAAAACGTAGACCTCAAGCCCCGATAGGTGCGTATATTTCTCGTATGCTTCATCAAGCATAGAGCTCTTATAGGTCGTTTTGATAAAACCGTCAGTCCTCATCCTCGTCCTCCTCTCTGCCACCGACAAGCGTTCCGTTAACAAAGAAGGAGGTGTCGTGGACGGTAGCGTTTGCCATGTTATAGATGCGTTCGGGTGTTACCGAAAGTATGCGCTCCTTGCATTCCTCAACCGTCTCGCTGACTCCGACGATTTCACGTACCGAGTAGAATGCGCCGAGTGAGAAGGGCGAGTCGTATATCTGGACGTAGCTGTATTCAAGGGATTTTTTAGCGGCATAAAGCTCTGCGTCGCTCACGTTGCCGTATCTTATCTCGTCAAGCTGTGAGAGAACAGCCTCGGTTACGCGCTCGCGATTTTTGGATTCAATTCCCGAAGAAACGTAAAGTCCGCCCGAAAGAAGACTGTACGACGAGGAGCAGTAGTAGCAAAGGCTCATTTTTTCGCGCACGTTCATAAATAGCTTTGAAGCGGGAGATGCGCCGAGCACCTCGCTTAGCATGATCGCGGCGGGATAGTCGCCGACACCAAGACATGCCCCTGTCCTAAAGCCCAATGCAAGCTTGCCTTGATTTACGGGCATGTCCTCACTCACAAAGGAAAACTCCGTTTGCTTCCCGGGGGTGAGCGCAGGAAAGTCAAACGTATAGGCGCCGTCAAACTCACAAAATGCGCGTCTTAGCTTGTCAGCTATTGAGTCAGCGCTTTCAGCTCCTATATAAAATACGCTCATGGGTGAGCTTGAAATGAGCTTTGAGTAATGAGCCATAAGAGTGGCGGGAGTTACGGAATCGATCTCGCCAAGAAGATATTTAAGGGTCGGGAAGCTCTTGTTCTCACGCGACATTATTTCCTTGAGTCGCGTCGCAGCATATATACGGGTATTGTTTATCTCCGCTTCAAGAGAATCCTTTACAAAGCCGCGCTCACTACTAACAACGTCCCTAGGGAAGCCGTCCGAGTGGCGAATAGGGTGAAGAAGTATATCCGAGATAACGTCGATAACTCCGCCCGATACGTCCGTGCCGTCGGGAATAAAGCGTGCCTCGAGCATTTCGGCAGAAACAGTGAATACAATCGTCTCGCCTTGTATCGTGCTCTGCACGTCCACGTTTGCGGCGTAAAGAGCGTCAAGCTGACGGTTTATTGCCGCCATTGAGGGAAACTTTTCACTACCCCTGCGGCAGATGCCCGCAAGCACGAGATTGTAAAGATAATTTTCCTTTGTAAGAGGGAGATACAGCGAGAAGGTAAGCATGCCCGATTTGAATTTTTCTGTGTATATCGAGGAGAGCGTTATGCTATTGCTAACGTTCGTTTTGCGTAAGGTCATTATCGCTACCTTTCATTAAATATAATATAACAGCATAATTATACACCAAATTTATGACATTTCCTACACGATTTTATTAAGATTTATATTTATGAAGAAAATACTTGAAAAAACGCAAAAACTTTCAAAAAAGTGTTGACAAAGGGAATATTATATGGTACAATATACGATGCCGCATAATTTGGGGGCTTTTTAAGCGTGCAAGCGTGAGAACGTGAGCACCGCCCGCATTAGCGAGTCTATAAAGAAAGAGAGGTGCTTTTCGTGTACGCAATTATCGAAACAGGCGGAAAGCAGTACAAGGTTAACGAGGGCGACGTTATTTACGTTGAGAAGCTTGAGGTTAACGAGGGTGACACGGTTACTTTTGACAGTGTCAAGGCAATTTCCATGGGAGAGGATTTCAAGGTTGGCGCTCCTACGGTAGAAGGTGCTACTGTTACGGCAAACGTTATTGCCAACGGAAAAGGCAAGAAGATTCACGTAATCAAGTACAAGGCTAAGAAGAACGAAAAGAAGAAGATCGGTCACAGACAGCCTTATACCAAGGTTCAGATCGTGTCCATCAACGGCTAATTTAACCGAAGATGACGAAAATCGTTTTTTTCAGAAGCGGCGGAAGCTTCTACGGATTTGAGGAAAACGGACATTCGGGATATGCGGATGCGGGGGAGGACGTCCTTTGCGCGGCAATTTCGGCAATGACGATGCTCATTATCAATACCGTCGAGGTGGCTTATGCGTCGGATATCGAGTACGATATAGACGAGGGTGCTACCAACATAAGAGTTCGCTCTAAGGCGGCATTGGCTGAATTTGAGGAGGACGAGCGTAAGCGTTACGCAGTCTCGGGACTCTTCATGTCGTACTACTACCAGCTCAACGAGCTCGTAGAGGAGTATTACGATCATTTGTCTGTGGACGTCAAGGACGTGGATTACGTCTGACTTCAAAGACGAACAAGCATTTGTACAAATTACTACATCAATTACGGAGGAATGAAAAATGGTAAGAATCAGTTTACAGTTCTTTGCTCATAAAAAGGGTGTTGGTTCTACGAAGAACGGCCGTGATAGCGAATCCAAGCGCCTTGGCGTAAAGAAGGCTGACGGTCAGCCCGTTCTCGCTGGAAACATCATCGTAAGACAGAGAGGTACTGCGATCCATCCCGGTAACAACGTTGGAATCGGTAAGGACGATACTCTCTTCGCGCTCATTAACGGAAAGGTTAAGTTTGAGCAGAAGTCGAAGGACAAGAAGCAGGTTAGCGTATACGCTGACTAATATAAAAAAGAGTCGCTCACTTGAGCGGCTCTTTTTTTCTCCCTTTTGTCAAAATGGGGTAAAAAGATAAGTGTAAATTGGCGCAAATCTCGTCATAGAACTTGACAAAAGCATCAAAATATAATATAATAATATATTGGAGTCGTTCTGCCTTTTTGGGCAAATACAAGGCTTCGGAAGAAAACATGTCAAACAAACCAAAAGAAGTGTCCCTCGCACAAATCGAGGTTCAAAACGGATATATGGCGTACGTAAGCGAGCATACCGCAAAGCTTGCCCAAGAGCTTGGCAAAAAGCCGCTTGCCTTCGTGCTTACGCTTGGCTGTCAGCAAAACGAATCGGACAGTGAAAAGCTTTGCGGCATGGCGACAGAGATGGGCTATGGAATAACGGATAACCCCAAGGACGCCCATTTGCTTATAGTAAACACCTGCGCTATCCGCGAGCACGCGGAGAAAAGAGCGCTTTCGCTCGTGGGGCAGTATAAGCACATAAAGACGGCGCGCCCCGAGGCGATAATCGCCGTTTGCGGATGCATGACGGCACAGCTTCACAGAGTTGAAACACTAAAGCGGAGCTATCCTTACGTGGATATCCTTTTCGGCACGTCACAGCTTCACCGTTTCCCCGAATTTCTCGCCGCAAAGCTGCGTGTCGGCAAGAGAGTTTTGTGCTCGGACGAGCCTGAGCATACGGTTGCGGAGGACATTCCCGTTATTCGCGAGAGTAGCTACCGCGCATGGGTGTCAGTTATGTATGGCTGTAATAATTTTTGCACATACTGTATTGTTCCTTACGTAAGAGGTCGCGAGCGTAGCCGCCGCAAGGAAAACATAATAAACGAGGTTAAGACACTCGTAGCAGAGGGCTACCGCGACATTACGCTCCTCGGACAGAACGTAAACTCCTACGGAAAGGATCTGGGTGCGGACTACGACTTTGCTGATCTTTTAGCAGAGCTTGATAAAATTGAGGGCGATTACCTTTTACACTTTATGACGAGCCACCCTAAGGACGCGACGAAAAAGCTCGTTGACGTCATGGCGAGCGGTAAGCACATAGCGCACCATTTCCATTTGCCGATGCAGTCGGGAAGCGACGCGGTGCTAAAGGCTATGAACCGCCGATATACCTTTGAAAAATATATAGGTATTGTCGATTATATAAGAGAAAAAATGCCCGATGCGACGATTACGTCGGATATTATAGTGGGCTTTCCCGAGGAGAGCGAGGAGGATTTTGAGGATACTTTGTCTGCGCTTCGCCGCGCGAGATTCGACATGATATACTCGTTTATTTATTCACCCAGAAAGGGAACTCCCGCCGCCGAAATGGAGCAGATTTTAAAAGATGTTCAGAACGAGCGCTTTGATAGGCTTTTAGCTGTTCAAAACGAGATCGCGCTTGCGGCAAATAAGCCCCTTGAGGGCAAGATGCTTCGAGTTCTTTGCGACGGACGAAGCAAGAATAAGGAAGCCGCTATTACGGGAAGAACCGAGGGTGGAAAGATAGTATTTTTTGACGGCGACGATTCGCTTGAGGGTAAATTTGTAAACGTAAAAATCGAAAGGGCTGAAACCTTCGCGCTTTACGGAAAAATTGAAAAATAAAAACACGAAAGAGGAAAATTATAATGGAAAACGGAAAGATATTTGAGCTTGCAGAGGCACTCGGTAAGGCACTCAAAGAGGACGAGCGCCTCGTAAAGCTTGAGGCGGCAAAAAAGGCTTACACGGAGGACTTTGATCTCCAGAAGCTTATGGTAGAATACGAGGTACAGCAAAAGGCGCTTCAGGGCGAGCTTGTAAAGCCCGAGCGCGATACCATGTTTATCGATATAATACAGAAGCGTATAGACGAGCTTTATAAGGCTATTATGGAGCATCCCGTGTTCGCACAGCTCAACGAGACTCAGGCAGAGGTGAACGAGCTTATGAACGCCGTAAATAACACTATCACGTTCAATATAACGGGAGAGATGCCCACGTCCTGCACGGGAAGCTGCTCTAGTTGCGGTGGAGGCTGCTCGCACTGACCTAAAACTCTAAAAATAAGCAATTCGGAGGAAAAACGCTATGACTCCCATGATGGAGCAATACTTTGAAATAAAAAATCAATATAAGGACTATCTGCTTTTTTACCGTCTGGGAGATTTTTACGAGATGTTTTTTGACGACGCGGTCCTTGCGTCGCGCGAGCTTGAGCTGACGCTCACGGGCAGAGATTGCGGCGAGGCGGAGAGAGCGCCTATGTGCGGCGTTCCGTTTCACAGCTCCGAGGGCTACATAGGCAGACTTATAGAAAAGGGCTATAAGGTGGCTATCTGCGAGCAGACGGAAGATCCCGCGCTTGCAAAGGGACTCGTAAAGCGAGAGGTAATAAGAGTTATTACACCCGGTACGCTTATTGAAACCAATCTTCTCTCGGAGAAGAAAAATAACTATCTGTGCTCGGTTTATATGAATGAATTTGAGTGCGGAGTAGCTTTTGCCGACGTTTCGACGGCAAAGATATTCGTTACCTCGTTTTGCGGGGATAACGTTGAGTCAAGACTCAAAAATGAGCTTGGAACGTATTCGCCGAGTGAGGTCATAACCAACCTCGGAGCGAAAAAGCTTGGAGAGGTAGCAGACTTTATCAAGGGGCGCATAGGCGCAATGCTTACGGATAACCGTCCTACGCAGTTTGAATATGCGACCTCAAAGGAAGCAGTCGTTGCGCAGTTTTCGGATCTTTTACGCGACGGAGAGGCTGAAAACAAGCCCCTCGTTTGCGCGCTTGGCGGTCTGCTTTCATATATTGCGGAAACGCAAAAGAGCGACATTTCATACATTAAGGATCTGAGCATTTATTCGGACGGTCAGTTCCTTGAAATGGACATAAATACAAGGCGCAACCTTGAGCTTACCGAAACTCTGCGCACCAAGGAAAAGAAGGGAAGCCTTCTTTGGGTGCTTGATAAAACAAGAACTGCGGCAGGCGCAAGACTTCTTCGCCAGTGGGTGGAGCATCCGCTTCTCGGAGTCGGCGGCATAAGAGCAAGACAGAACGCAGTTGAAGAATTTCTTGGTGACTACATGCTCCGCGAGGAGATTGGAGCATTGCTTGACGGCGTGCTTGACCTTGAAAGACTTGTTACAAAGATAGTTTACGGCACGGCTAACGCGAAGGATCTTCGTGCCGTATCATCAACGCTTGCGGTGCTTCCCGAGCTTAAAGCATTGCTAAAGAACTGCCGTTGCGACGAGCTTTCAAAGCTCTATGGGGATCTTGAAACGCTTGAGGATATATACGGAAAAATAGATAGCGCGATTTGCGAAAATCCGCCGTTTTCCGTTCGTGAGGGCGGCATGATCGCTGACGGATATAATGCGGACGTTGACTATTTCCGCGCTATCATGCGTGACGGCAAGGGCTATATTGAGTCTATTGCCGAGTCCGAGCGCGAAAAGACAGGAATCAAGACGCTCAAGATCGCGTATAACAAAGTGTTCGGCTACTATATCGAGGTAACGAGGTCGTTCCTTGATCAAGTTCCCGAGAGCTACATACGCAAGCAGACACTTGCAAATTGTGAGAGATACATAACTCAAGAGCTTAAGGAAATGGAGTCAACCATTCTCGGTGCTACGGACAAGGTCTGCTCGCTTGAATACGAGCTTTTCTGTGAGGTAAGAAATTACGTTGCGGAGAACAGCAGACGTATTCAAAAGGCGGCGGCGCTCATGGCAAAGCTTGACGTTTATTATAGCCTTGCAACCGTGGCGGCTAAAAATTCTTACGTTCGCCCCGAGGTGGACACGAGCGATGTCGTAGAGATAAAGGACGGACGTCACCCCGTGGTTGAGCAGTTCGTTAAGGACACGTATTTTGTGCCAAACGACGCAAATCTTGATACCGCGGCTAACAGACTTATGCTCATAACAGGCCCCAACATGGCGGGTAAGTCAACGTATATGCGACAGGTAGCGATTATAGTGCTTATGGCGCAGATAGGCTCGTTCGTGCCTGCAAGAGAGGCGAGAATAGGCGTGGTTGACAAGCTCTTTACACGTGTTGGCGCATCGGACGACTTGGCTTCGGGACAGTCTACCTTTATGCTTGAGATGAACGAGGTCGCGTACATTTTAAGAAATGCGACCAAAAAGAGTCTTATTATCTATGACGAGGTGGGCAGAGGAACGTCAACCTTTGACGGCATGAGTATTGCTCGCGCGATTATTGAATATACGTGCAGTAGAAAGATCGGAGCAAAGACGCTGTTCGCAACGCACTATCACGAGCTGACCGTCATGGAGGACGAGATAGAGGGTGTTGTAAATTACAATATTGCCGCTAAAAAGAGGGGAGATTCCATAACCTTCCTTCGCAAGATAGTCCGAGGCTCGACTGATGACAGCTACGGTATTGAGGTAGCAAAGCTTGCGGGAATACCCGGTGAGGTCGTTAAGAGAGCAAAGGAAGTGCTCGCATCCGTGGAAAAGACGGCAAAGGCTATAAGCACCTCGGAGAGGGCAGAGCCTGTGCGCGACGAGTCACTTATAACCATGGACGATTTTGTGAACGAGCAGGTTATCGAGGAGCTTAAGGCGATAGACATAAATACGCTCTCACCCTATGAGGCGATGAGCTTCTTGTTTGATTTGAAAAAGAGATTGAAATAAAAAACACTTATAAGGCATGGAAAGGAGGAGCTATGGGAAAGATAAACGTATTGTCGTTTGCGGTTGCAAACCTTATTGCCGCAGGTGAGGTCGTTGACAGACCGTCATCGGTAATAAAAGAGCTGCTTGAGAACGCAATTGACTCGGGCGCTGATAAAATAACCGTTGAGATACAAAACGGCGGAGTAACCTATATGAGAGTGTCGGATAACGGCTGCGGAATGATTCCCGAGGATCTTCCCGTTGCCATACGCAGACACGCGACGAGTAAGATAAAGGACGCAGAGGACCTTGACGGTATTATTACGCTTGGCTTCCGCGGAGAAGCGCTTGCGGCGATAGCTTCCGTGTCGGATATGCGAATAATCTCAAAGCCTCACGACGCGCCCGTCGGCGCTATGCTTACCGCGAGAGCGGGGGAAATAGTCGGAGTCAGCGAGAGGGCTTGTACTGACGGAACGACGGTTATCGTCGAAAACCTTTTCTCTAATGTTCCCGCAAGGCGTAAGTTCTTAAAAAAGGACGTAACGGAATCCATGGCGGTAAGCGCGATGGTCGAAAAAATAGCGCTTTCAAAGCCGAATATAGGCTTTAAGCTGATAATCGACGGTAAGGTGAAGCTTGAAACTGTCGGCGACGGCAATCTCAAAAATGCTATCTATTCCGTTTTCGGCAGAGATTTTGCCGCAAAAATAATCGAAACTAATATAGAGATTGACGGAATAAAGGTGAGCGGATACATCGGCAGGCCCGATAACGTCCGCGCAAACAGAAATTATCAAAATTTCTTTATAAACGGTCGATACGTAAAAACTAAAACGGCGCTCGCGGCTATCGAGCAGGCATATACGTCTTACATAGCGTCAGAGAAATTCCCGTGCTGTGTGCTTTTTATTGAGATAAATCCCTCAACGGTCGACGTAAACGTCCACCCCGCAAAGCTTGAGGTTAAATTCTCGAACGAAAAGCCCGTGTTCGAGGCTATATATTACGCGGTTAAAAACGCGCTTGAGGCGGATACGCAAAGACCGTCCGTTTCCTTTAAGGGAATTACACCCCAAGCTCATCAAAGAGTTTCCGACAGAGAAACACCGATTGATGACGGAAAGAGAGAATCTCTTGCAAAGCGTCAGCTTCAAAGCGAGCTGTACGTTGCCAAAGAGCCTAAAAAAGAGGAAAAGCAGTATGTACCTAAGGGCGGCTTTGAGCACGTAACTGCTGAGGAATACCTAGCTAAATATTTAAAAAAGGACGCCCCCGCCTCTACCGCGCCCCAAAAGGCTGTTCCCGAAAGCAAAGCTTCGGAAGCACAGCCTATCAAGCCTACGGTAAGCGTACCGCAGTCGGAGAATAAGCCGATTGCTCCTAAGGATCAGGAAAAGCCGATCGATACGGCAAAGCTCGCGCCTGTGGCGGTAGTCAGAGAAGTGCCAAGGACCGCTCCCAAAAAGCTTTCGTGGCGTATAATCGGCGAGGCATTTAATTCTTACGTGCTCGTCGAGAGCGAGGATAAGCTGCTTATCGTCGATAAGCACGCCGCGCACGAGCGCATAATCTTCGAGGAGCTTAAGGCGTCTATGCATCGTCAGGGTAGCGGCGCATCTCAGCTTCTTATGCTGCCGCTTGAGGTTATGATGACGAGCGACGAGATAGAAACTCTCGCGGAGTACAGAGCCGAAATAGAGTCTGTGGGATTTGAGTTTACCACGGGTAGATACACCGCAAGCGTTACGGCAATTCCCGAGGGAATAAACGCGGATGCGGTTGGGGATATGCTCACGGTAATGGCAGAGCGTATAAAGAGCAATACGGGTACGGCGCTGATCACAAGAGATATAATTTTCGAAAAAGCTCTTTATCAAGCGGCGTGTAAGGCGGCAGTTAAGGCGGGCAGAGAATACCCACCCGAATACGTTGAGTGGATAATCGGCAAGCTTATGGAGCTTCCCGATATTACAGTTTGCCCTCACGGCAGACCTGTTGCTATCGAGCTTACTCACAAAAAGCTTGATTATCAGTTTGAAAGATTATAACCTACTTTCTTTTGTAAAAGAAAGTAGGCAAAGAAAACTTCATAAAAGCTTTTCGCATTTTATACCCTAAAGCAACTGCTTTTGTAAAAGAAAGCAGGCAAAGAAAACTTCATAAAAGCTTTTAGCGTTTTATAACCCCAAGCAACTGCTTTTGTAAAAGAAAGCAGGCAAAGAAAACTTCATAAAAGCTTTTAGCATTTTATACCCCAAGCAACTGCTTTTGTAAAAGAAAGTAGGCAAAGAAAACCTCAAAATAGAGAAGTTTTGATTTAAAAAACAAAAGAAAGCAAAATAATATTATGGAAAAGAAGTTTGAAATACTTACAACGGACGGTCGCGCAAGACGCGGAGTCCTTCACACGGTACACGGAGATATACAGACCCCCGTGTTTATGAACGTAGGAACGTGCGCGGCGATAAAGGGCGGTGTTTCTTCGAGAGAGCTTATAGATATTGACTGTCAGGTGGAGCTTTCAAATACCTATCACCTTCATCTGCGTCCGGGCGACAAGCTCATTCACGACATGGGCGGACTTCATAAGTTTATGAATTGGGAGCGTCCTATACTTACCGATAGCGGCGGATTTCAGGTATTTTCCCTCTCTCAGCTGCGTAAAATAACCGAGGAGGGCGTTCGCTTTGCCTCGCACATTGACGGCAAGAGAATATTCATGGGTCCCGAGGAAAGCATGCAGATACAGTCAAATCTCGCATCAACCATTGCTATGGCGTTTGACGAGTGCGTGGAAAACCCCGCGCCGTACGAATACGTAAAGCAGTCCTGTGAGAGAACGGCACGATGGCTCGTGCGCTGTAAGACGGAGATGGACAGACTCAACTCGCTCCCCGAAACCATAAATAAAAATCAGCTTCTTTTCGGAATAAACCAGGGTGGTACCTACGAGGATCTTCGTATATCTCATATGCAACAGATCGCAGAGCTTGACCTTGCGGGTTACGCGATAGGCGGACTTGCCGTAGGCGAGGAAACCGAGGAGATGTACCGTATTATAAACGCGGTCGAGCCTCATATGCCTAAGGATAAGCCGAGATACCTTATGGGAGTGGGAACGCCTTGCAATATACTCGAGGCAGTACACATGGGCGTTGACTTCTTTGACTGCGTTATGCCCAGCCGTAACGCGCGCCACGGAAATCTGTTTACCTGGCACGGCAAGATGAATCTTCTCAACGAGAAGTACGCGAGAGACCCCCGTCCGTTCGATGAGAACTGCGGCTGTCCCGCTTGCCGCAATTATAGCCGCTCCTACGTTCGCCACCTCATAAAGGCAAAGGAGTCGCTCGGTATGCGCCTCGCGGTCGCTCACAACCTCTATTTCTACAACAACCTTACGCGCGAGATCAGAAATGCGCTTGACGGCGGATATTTTGAAAGCTTCTACCAGAAATATAGAAACATTTTGGGAGAGAGAAGTCAAGACTAAGCCCTCATGAAAGGAAAGATACATGATAAAGCAGTCGATACTTGAAGAAGTCCTTGGCGTTGCCATGTCAACGGGCGGGGACTTTGCGGAAATATACGCGGAGAATACCAAAACGGGCTCAATAAATCTTGTTGACGGTAAAATAGACCGTATTAGCGATAATACGGGCTCAGGCGTTGGTATAAGAGTGTTTCTGGGAACGAAAACGGTTTACGCAACGACCACGGATCTGACTCGCGAGGGGCTTATCGCCTGCGCTAAAAACGCGGCTGATATTCTTGGAGAGTATAAAAAGAGCGCGGTATTTAACCTTACCTTGACCTCTGTTCCCAATATCCACACCGTTCGCTCTCACCCCTTGAGCGGTGATATAAAAAACAGAATAGATATTCTTAAAAACGCGTGCTATGCCGCAAAGGAATATGACGAGCGAATATCGCAGGTGCAGGGAACTCTGCTTGGTGTTGACCACGCGATACTTGTAGCGAACAGCGAGGGACTATTTAAAGAGGACAGACATGTAAGAACGAGAATTGTTGTAAATTCCGTTGCGAGTGCTATGGGAGAGAACCAGTCGGGTAG
Source organism: Oscillospiraceae bacterium (assembly GCA_015063335.1). Next base: position 31,203 of record SVUH01000005.1, read on the forward strand.
CTGCTCACCCGGTCGCGGAATGGGACTTGAGCTCTTTGATATGTTTGATCCCCGTGAGGTGGGAATTCATGCGTCAAAGCAGGCGATAGTTAATCTTGAAGCGGGATATTGCCCAGCAGGACAGATGACAGTCGCCATTGAAAACGGATTTGGTGGTGTTATTTTCCACGAGGCTTGCGGACACTCACTTGAGGCGACTCAGGTAGGAGTGGGCATGTCTGAAATGTGCGGAAAGCTTGGACAGATGATCGCAAACCCAAAGATAACCGCAATAGACGACGGAACTATAAAGAACGCGTGGGGCTCTTGTAATATAGACGACGAGGGAAATCCCACGCAGAGAAATGTTCTTATCGAGAACGGCGTTCTCAAAAATTATATGATAGACCGACTCGGCTCGCGCAGAATGGGCATGCCCATGACGGGAAACAGCCGTAGACAAGGATATACCTATGAGCCTACGTCAAGAATGACGAATACCTTTATAGATAACGGACCCGACAAAAACGAGGATATTATTGCCTCTATTGAGTACGGGCTTTACGCAAAGGAAATGGGCGGAGGCTCTGTAAATCCGCTGACGGGAGATTTTAACTTCTCCGTCCGTGAGGGATATATCGTAAGAAACGGCAAGATATGCGAGGCGGTGCGCGGAGCATCGCTCATAGGCAAGGGCTCGCAGATACTCAAGGATATTGACATGGTTGGAAATAACCTTGCGACGGGGCAGGGCGTATGCGGCTCTGCAAGCGGAAATGTGCCGACGGACGTTGGACAGCCGCTTATCCGCGTTAAGAAAATAACCGTGGGAGGTCGTTGAGCGATATGAATTTTGAAAGAATAAAGGAGATACTGTGCGACGAGGCGGAGCGCCGTGAAATCGCGCAGTACGAGATATTTTTCACCGAATCGAAAAGCGTCAGCACGGAAACGCTGGAAAACGAAATTTCCTCATTCGCGTCCGGCACAGGAGCGGGTGTAAATTTCAGATGTGTTCGTGACGGACACATGGGAAGCGCCTCGACCGAGCTTTTCACGGAAGATGAGCTTCGCGGACTTGTCGCGCGCGCTTACGCAAATGCAGGCGTTATTGAAAACAACGACGTTGCCGTAATTTTCGGTGGCTCGGATAAATACGCGGAGTGCCGTCAATCTACTTGCGAGATGCCGAGTGCGGCAAGCGTAAAGGCGCTTGCGCTCGATATACAAAAGAGAACGTACGACGAGAGCGAGCTTGTGACCGACGGAACACAGTCGGGAGTTTTTGCAGAGGCTCAAAGATTTGAGCTTGTAAATTCAAACGGACTTAATCTTTCAAACAGCGTCTCCCTAAAAGGTGCGTTCGTTCAAGCTGTTGTCAGCCGTGACGGTGAGGCGCAAGAGGCGTTTGATTTCTCACTTGGATTTGACGGAGCAGAGAGCATCAGCAAAAAGGCAGTTTCCGAGGCTATCTCAAAGCTCGGAGCGAGTGACGTGGTGTCGGGTAAATACGACGTAATAATAGACGGCAAGCAAATGCGCGCCATGCTGTCCGCTTTTGCATCTGCATTTTCTGGAAAGAATGCACTTTTGGGACTTTCCTTGCTTGCAGGCAAGGAGGGCGAGAGAGTTGCCGCCGAGTGCGTTACTCTCGTTGACGATCCGCTCGGAGAGCTTAACCCCGTTCCGACTCCGTTTGACGGAGAGGGGGTTGCGACCTTTGAGAAAAACGTAATAGAGCGGGGAGTGCTTAAAACTCTGCTTTACGATATAGCTACTGCTCATAAGGCTGATAAGACGACGAGTGCAAACGGACAGCGCGGCTCGTATTCGGAGCAGGTCCACATCGCTCCGTTTTGCTTCTATATCAAGGGCGGAGAGCTTACCGATGAGGAGCTTATGGGAAAAATGGGGGACGGAATTTACGTCACCGAGCTTAAAGGCTTGCACGCGGGCGCTAACAGCGTAACGGGTGATTTTTCCATCGAAAGCGCGGGATACCTTGTCGAGGGCGGAAAGAAGACTAAGGCAGTAAAGGGATTTACTGTCGCGGGCAATTTCTTTACGCTTCTTAATGACATAAAGGCGGTCGGAAGCAAGGTGAAATTCGGGCTTCCGTCGGGATTTACAACCTTTGGCTCACCGAGCGTATACCTTACCGACATGAGCATCGCGGGACAGTAAAAAAATAAGCAAAAAAGAGCCGATTTCGGCTCTTTTTTGCTTGCAAATATTGACAATAGTCGAAATGTGTGATAGAATAATTAAATAATAACAGTAATATTTATTTAAGGAGATAAATCATGAACAATTCAGAAAAGACAATGGACAAAATCGTCGCTCTGTGTAAGACCCGCGGCTTTATTTTCCCTGGCTCGGAAATATACGGCGGTCTTGCAAACTCTTGGGACTACGGACCTCTCGGAGTTGAGTTTAAGAATAACGTAAAGAAGGCTTGGTGGAAGAAGTTCGTTCAGGAGTGCAAGTACAACGTAGGACTTGACAGCGCGATCATCATGAATCCCCAGACTTGGGTGGCTTCAGGTCACGTAGGCGGATTTTCCGACCCGCTTATGGACTGCAAGACCTGTAAGACCCGTCATCGTGCAGACAAGCTCATAGAGGAGTACGCATTTGCAAACGGACTTGACGATAACCCCGCAGGCTGGACGTTTGACGAAATGGCTGCGTATATCAAGGAAAAGGGAATTGTTTGCCCCGACTGCGGCGGTACGGATTTTGCCGATATAAAGAAATTTAACCTTATGTTTAAGACCTATCAGGGTGTTACCGAGGATTCTACGACAGAGCTTTATCTCCGTCCCGAGACTGCACAGGGTATTTTCGTTGATTTTGCAAGCATTCAGCGCTCTGCAAGAAAGAAGCTCCCCTTTGGTGTTTGCCAGATCGGTAAATCCTTCCGTAACGAGATCACTCCCGGTAACTTCACGTTCCGTACCCGTGAGTTTGAGCAGATGGAGCTCGAATTCTTCTGCAAACCCGGAACTGACCTTGAGTGGTTTGCTTTCTGGAAGGAATACTGCCGCAAGTGGCTTGTTGACCTCGGCATGAGAGAGGAAAATCTCAAGCTTCGCGACCATAGCGCAGAGGAGCTTTGCTTCTACTCCAAGGCAACGACCGACTTTGAATTCTTGTTCCCGTTCGGCTGGGGCGAGCTTTGGGGTGTTGCTGACAGAACTGATTATGACCTCTCACAGCACGCACAGCACAGCGGTAAGGATATGATGTACTTTGATCAGGAAACAAACGAGAAGTACGTTCCTTACGTAGTTGAGCCCTCGCTCGGTGCTGACCGAGTAGCTCTCGCATTCCTCGTTGATGCATATGACGAAGAAGTGATCGACGCAGAGAAGAACGACGTAAGAACCGTGCTTCACCTGCATCCGTTCCTTGCTCCCTTTAAGGCGGCAGTTCTTCCTCTTTCCAAGAAGCTTTCCGATGGTGCAGAGAAGGTATTCGAAGACCTCACTAAATACTTCAATGTTGATTACGACGAGGCTGGCTCTATCGGTAAGAGATACCGCCGTCAGGACGAGATCGGTACTCCTCTTTGCATTACCTACGACTTTGACTCCGAGACCGACGGTTGCGTAACCGTTCGTGACAGAGATACCATGGAGCAGGTAAGAATACCCGTAAGCGAGCTTAAGGCTTATATTGAAAGCAAAATTGAGTTTTAAAATCTAAAATAAAGAAATACTCCCGAGGGCGCTTTAAAGCTACCCTCGGGTATGACATTGATATGAAAACATTCAGACCAAAGCTTTTTTCAACCTTTAAAGGATATAACAAAAATAAGTTCGCAAGCGACGTTATCGCGGGCATTATCGTTGCAATAATCGCGCTGCCGCTATCAATTGCATTGGCAATTGCCTCGGGTGCTACTCCGGTTCAAGGTCTTTATACGGCGGCAATCGCAGGCTTTGTCATTGCGGCGCTTGGCGGAAGCAACGTAAACATTTCCGGTCCGACGGCTGCATTTGCGACCATCGTTGCGGGTGTTATAGCCTCAAGCGGAATGGACGGGCTCGTCATAGCAACTATTATGGCGGGTATTATTCTTATAATTCTCGGACTTTGCCGCGCAGGCTCGCTTATAAAGTACATGCCTCATACGATAACCGTCGGATTTACCTCAGGTGTTGCCGTGACGATCCTTATCGGTCAGGTCAAGGACTTTTTGGGGCTTAGCTTCGGGGAAGCAAAGCCCGTGGAGGCGGGCGAGAAGGTGCTCGAGATAGTAAAAAACATCGGAACGATTGATTGGAGATCGCTCTTTGTCGGTGCTATCGGACTGATTATCCTTGTTGGCTGGAATATTCTTGCTTCGAAAACAAAGGGCACGGCTTCATTGATATTCAAAAAGCTGCCGGGCTCGCTCGTTGCGGTGGTAGTAGGAATACTTATCGTTTCCCTTACGCCGCTTAAATGCCCCACTATCGGTACGCTTTATACCGATCTTAAGGGCGGATTTCCGATACCGTCCTTGCCGAATTTCAACTGGACTACCGTGCTTGCAGTCATTCCCGATGCCTTTGCGATCGCGATACTCGCAGCTATCGAGTCACTTTTGTCCTGTGTCGTTTCAGACAAAATGGTAGGGGACAAGCATAATTCTAATACAGAGCTTATAGCGCAAGGTGCAGGTAACATTTGTTCAGGACTTTTCGGCGGTATCCCCGCAACGGGAGCGATAGCAAGAACTGCCGCCAACGTAAAGAACGGCGGACGCACGCCGATCGCGGGAATCGTTCACGCGCTGGTCATCATGCTGTTTTTGGTGGTGCTTCTGCCTGTGGCAAAGCTTATACCTATGCCCATAATAGCGGCTATACTCTTTATCGTGGCGTATAATATGAGCGAATGGCGCGAATTCGTCGGTATATGCAAAAGACGTAGGGTAGGGGATATTCTCGTGCTTTTGTTGACGTTCGTTCTGACAGTCGTGCTAAATCTCGTTGTTGCGATAATCGCGGGAATAGCGCTCACTCTCGTGTTTTATGTTATTCATAAAATAAAAATTAGGAAAAGAGGAGAAGAAAAATGAAAAAAATTAAAACGCTTGCATTGGCTCTTGCATGCATACTCTTGCTTATGCTTTCTCTTACCTCATGTAACTCCTTAAGATATGCCTTTTTCGATGAGGAGGGCAATTTCATAGGACTTGATAAGTTTTTTAGAGGAGACGACGCGAACGAGGACCCAAACATTGAAAATATTGAACTTTCGAATGGCTATCCATATGACCTCGAATACGTTTCGAACGGAGACGGCACCTGTACTGTATTCATAAGAATCAAAGAAAATGGTGCTTCCTTTAACAAGGTGATTGCGGATGACGAAAAATCTGCCATAGTTTCCTCAAAGGAAATATTCTTTTCTTTCGACGGAAACAATATGGTAACAGTGAACCCCACAGAGGGAATATCGGGAAGCTATTATACGTATTCCTCCTCTTATTCGGTAGAGATCCCCGATACCTCTCCCGACGGAGATACCGTAACCGCGGTTGGCGACAGCGAATTTTCTGCTTATGCCAACGTTCCGAGAATACTTAGCGTTGAAGCCTTTGAAAGAATTTTGGAGAAAGTAGAGAGCAACAATGCTATAAGCAAATTTGATTTGGCAAAATTCAGATCTTATTACATCTTGCAGGATCCGTCGCAGGTTGGTCCCGGTAATGCTTACCAAATGAACCAAAAGTACCCCGCAACCCGCGTGGTACCGGTATACGTGCTTGACGAGTCGGTAACGTTACAACAGCTTGAATGGCTTTCCCAAACGCTTAATGAATATGCGGATTACACCGCTTCCGATTATAAGAACGATTTTAATGCTTTGAAGTCGAAGGTCGCAGAGCAGAACAGCGCCGCTGCCGAAACGCTTGTATACGGTAATTTTGCGGATAATATTAAGAGAGTTGCTCTTCCTTATACCGTAGTTAAAATAGCCGCTAACGCCTTTGCGGGCTGCTACAATATGGAGCACATCGAGATCAACAGCGATATTGAGGAGCTCGGAGATTATGCATTCAACGGCTGCAAAAAGCTCCAGAAGGTAGAGCTGCATAACGGCGGACTCACAAGTATAGGTGAGGGCGCGTTTATGAATTGCGAGGATCTCTGCAATATTTATTTGCCCGAGAGCGTTACGGAGATCAAAGATAAAGCATTTTACGGGTGCACCGACTTGCATGCAATAGATCTTTCAATAAATCTCCAAACCATTGGTAAGGAAGCATTCTATGGCTGTGATGCGCTTGAGGGAATAGTTATTCCATATGCAACGACCTATATAGGTACTGATGCATTCGTGGAATGTGATTCTCTTGCTGTGGCGGAGATTGCCTTTTCTGACGGCTGGGTACGTACAGATAAATACGGAAACACAGAGAATATTACATTTTCTGATAATGCAACAAACATTTCGTGTCTCAAGGCTGAAGGCTTTGAATATACGAGAATAAGCAGATAAATATAACAAAGGGGCTGCTTCATTTAGCGCAGAACAAAAACACACGGAAATAGACATAAAAAAGATACCGCTTTATTATCAAGAAATTGATGGTAAAGCGGTATTTTAGGTAGAAATTCTTGCGAAGTTCAATTTTTATGTGTGTTTTTTAGCCGCGTTTTGGCTCTCTGGCGTACCCTTGTACGCCAGAGAGCCAAACCACGACTTCTGCATCTAAATGACTCAGTCCCTTTTATACTTTGTTCAAAGAATTCCAAGAGTATTAAGAAGCTCGTGACGAATTGGAAGAACGAAGCTGCTGTCTCCGGATATTAAGAGCGTTGAGCTCTTATCTAGGGAGGGAAGCGCTTGCTTTACGAACGATTTTGGCGTTTTAAATACGTATGCACCATCGCAATTCGTGTCGGACGTGTAGGTTTCGGCAATCTCAAAGCCACGTACTGTGAGCGCTGTCGAGTATTCAGCGATAAGGTCGCTTGACGGCAGGCAAAGAGAAATTCCTTTTATGGAGTTGCTTCCAAGCTCGACGAGGGCATCGCACGTCGTTGGTATTGCCGCGGACGAGTGAGCGCTGTCAACGATTATTAAAGGGGATACAGACAGCACCTCAAACTTTGCCGCAAGGCGAAGACGAGACAACCCCTCCCTTATAGCGGCTGTGTCTACCGCAAACCCCTTTCGCGAGAGCATTTCAAGTCCCTCAATTGCAAGCAGCGCGTTTGAAACCTGAAATACGCCGCATACGTTGAGTCTGTATTTCTCACTCTTGTATGAAAAATCCGCACCCATAAAGGTTGAGCGATCTACTGTAAGCGCATTACGCGAGGGAAGAGTCAGACGGCAGTTTGCCGAATAGCAAATATCCGATATTGCCTTGTAAGCATGCGGATTTTGCGGTGCGCTTATTATTTCCTCAATGTCGCGGGAAACAAACGTACGGATACGACTGATCTCTGCTTCGTCGTTATCGGGGAGCGTTCCGCAAATTATCGCGGCAAAGGGGGAGGGAAGATTTATCGAGGGGTCGTTTCCGTGGTGCTTGCTTTCGATAATTGTCAATGCACAGTTGCTTTCCTTGAATGCGAGCAGAGCGACTGCGAGGAAGATTTCAGCGCTTGTCGGGGTCAGGTCGCTTTCGATAAGCGTATGCTTGACGGTGTCGACAAGCCTTGCAAAATCAGAAAAAGAGATAGGCTTGTTGTTAATAAGAATATTCTCACGAGGCTCATCTCCCACGGGCATGCGCAAAAAACCGACCTGATGCTGAGTTTTTGCAAGCACCTCGGCGAGCATCTGTCCACATACGGTTTTACCGTTGCTTCCCGCAAGCCTTAAAAATTTTAATCTCTTTTGGGGGTTGCCAAGTAGCAAAAGCAATTCGGCAAGCCGACTTTCGTCAGCGTGCTCGGGCGCCCCCGCAAGGTATTTTTTTGCATTGAGATAGGTCATAAATTAAAACCCTTTTTGTAAGTTAGGAATTCAGAAATGCAAGCCCTCGAGTGTGTCACCGCAAAGAAAACGCTTTGCGGCAAGATATTCCTCCATAGCGCGTCTCGCTTCGGGAGAGTCGGGCTTGAATCCGCGCTTGCGTACAGCACGGAGCATAACGTTCTTAGGTGTTTCATCGGGATCTATAAGCTCAAGCGCCGCCGTCGAGTAGCCATGCGCTTCAAGTCTTTTAAGACGGAGTGCGTCGGTTGCGGCATCGCAAAGCTTCTGGCGAAGCATGGAATAGTCCGTTATAAAGGAAAGAGAGGGGCTTGAAATTACCTTGTTCATCTCATGATGGCAGCAGGGAGTTGACAAAATAACGTCCGCTTGCCATTCAGCTGCCTTTTCAAGCACGATGTCCGTGGCAATATCACATGCATGCAGGGAGATTACGAGCGAGGGCGGTATGTCTGTCTTGTACGCGCGTATGTCTCCAGAGACGAATTCAAGTCCGTCAAAGCCAAGGTCGCGCGCAGTGCGAGAGCAATGCTCGATAACGTCACTCTTGAGATCAATTCCCGTCATGCTAACCTTGTATCCCTTTATATTAGCAAAATAATGATATACCGCAAATGAAAGATAGCTCTTACCGCAGCAGAGGTCGCATATGCGAAGCTCGTCCTTGGGAAGCTTGTCCTCAACGTCGCGCACAAGCTCAAGGAAACGGTTGATCTGCCTGAATTTTGATTGCTTTTTATCGTATATGCGCCCATTTTTGTCGGACACACCGAGATACGTAAGAAAGGGCTCGCTTCCGTCGAGAATATACCTTTTCTCTCTATTGTTATGTACAGAAGCAGGCACTATCTGCGCACTCAAATCAAGCTTTCTTTTAAGCTTATCGCTGCCGATGAGCGTGCATTTTCCACTCTTTGAGGTGCGAAGCTCGCAGTCGCCGAGAGCGGTGAGCAGATTTATCTGTCCAAAGCCCAACGCGACCTGGAGAATGTCAGACGCGGCATTCTCACCGAGCACAATATTCTTGTGTGTTGCCTTGTTGTCCGTATGGAAAAATTCTATCTGCAAACAAGCAGAGCCGCCGACAAGGATCGGCGACGCTGTTGCTTTTATTATTGATCTGTCCTCGGACTTTGAAAAAACTGCCTTTCTGAGAGCCCCCTTATCTGCCGAAAGCGTCAGAAGACCGCAAAACTCGGCACAAGCACTCTTGTAAGAAGCGTTTATATTGCTCATTTGTCTGTGCCGTCTTGCTCGTCGGCGGTGTTATCGCTATTGATAACGTCCTCAGCCTTAACGCTCTTCTTGAATACGAACTTGCTCTCCTTGCCCTCGCGCAGGCGCTTTATGTTTTCCTTATGCTTGTAAATTACGAGCACGGCGATAAGAAGCGCGAATATAACGTAGGGACTACCTGATACGGGCTCGGAGTCTCCGAGCTGTATTGCGGGCAAGAGCCAGGAATCAACACCGGCAAGTATAAAGGGATACATAAGCATGCACATGACCGCGCCGAGAGATATGTATCTCGTAAAGCCAACGATCAAGGCATAAAGCGATGCAACTATGAGAAATACAAATGGATTGCACATACACATGGTAACTGCCGCCGTAACGACGCCCTTGCCACCCTTGAACTTGTAGTAGATAGGGTACATATGTCCGATAACGGATGCGGTACCTGCAATATAAGCGCCAAGGTTTCCGAGAAGCGCGTAACCGATAAGGCACGCAACTATTGCTTTCATAGTATCCCCGAGGAAGGTAAGTCCGGCAGCCTTACGTCCGTAGGTACGCATCATGTTGGTCATGCCTGCGTTTTTGCTTCCGAAATTACGAATATCCTGCTTGTAGGTCCTGCCTGAAATGATTATCGCAAAGTTAAGGCTTCCGAGCAAATAAGATGCCACGGCGGCAACTACGCAGCTTGCGACGAAAAGCGTCATCGCAAGGGCACCGTTATTTTCAAACAGAAGATTTTTGTTGATATAGTGCAGCACGAAGCCACTGTCAAAAAAGTCAGCAATTGTCATGTTAGTACCTAGCCTTTCATAATTACATACATGCCTATTATATCACATTTTTTTACAATAATCAATAGCTTTACATAAAAAAGAGGGGATAAGCATTTGGCTTATCCCCAAAGAATATTTTGTTTATTTTGCTTTTTTATTTGTAATAAACTTGATCACAAACAAAGTTCCGATAGTAAGAACTATGCCGAGCGCAAGAGATATTACTGCGTTAGCTGCGAAGCCGAGTACCGTCGAAAGAACTCCTGCTATAATGAACATTACAAAGGAGATAACTGCAACCGTAACTGCGTAAGGAATCTGTGTTGAAACATGGTTGAGATGGTTGCACTGACCGCCCGCAGAGGACATGATAGTCGTGTCGGATATAGGAGAGCAGTGGTCACCGCAAACAGCACCTGCAAGGCAAGCGGACATACCGATAATGAGAAGCTCGGGGTTGCCATCGAAGATAGCGGTAACGATCGGGATAAGAATACCGAACGTGCCCCACGATGTTCCCGTAGCAAATGCAAGAACGCAAGCTACGAGGAAGATAATAGCGGGCAGGAAGAGTCCAAGCGCTTCTGCGGAATTGCTCATAAGATCGCCGATGTAGTACTTAGCGCCGAGAGCCGACGTCATGTTCTTAAGTGCTGTTGCAAATGTAAGAATGAGAATTGCGGGAACCATTGCGATAAAGCCTTGGGGAACGCAAGCCATGGTGTCTTTAAGATTAAGGCAACGGCGAACGAGCATGTAAGCCATTATCAGAACGAGCGCGATAAGACCGCCCCAAGGAAGTCCTACAGTCGCGTCGGTGTTTGCAAAAGCGTCGATGACGTTTGTAACACCCTCAGTCTGGTATCCAACGTAAATAAGTGCACCGATGCAGCTCGCGATAAGAGCAACTACGGGAATTATAAGGTCGAGAATGCTGTTCTTTGCAGTTTCGGCAACCTCCTCGGAAACCTCGTTCTTGTCTCCCGTGGTGTAGAGATCGCCGTGCTCGATCGCGTTGAACTCATGAAGCTTCATAGGACCGTAATCAAATCTCATGAGAATGATAGCCACTACGAAAACGATAGTAAGCAAGGAGTAGAAGTTAAAGGGAATAGCCTTAATGAAGTAGGTAAGACCCTGTCCCTCCTCAACGTGGGAAGAAACAGCTGCTGCCCAGCTGGAAATGGGAGCTATCATACAGATAGGAGCTGCAGTTGCGTCGATGATGTACGCGAGCTTTGAGCGAGAGACGCGCTTGCTGTCGGTAACAGGGCGCATAACTGAGCCGACCGTCAGACAGTTGAAGTAGTCGTCAACGAAGATAAGCACTCCGAGTGCGAAGGTAGCAAGCTGCGCACCAACGCGAGTTTTTATGTGCTTTTGAGCCCATCTTCCGAAAGCCGCGGATCCGCCCGCTCTGTTGATAAGAGCAACGACGATACCAAGCTCAACAAGGAAGATAAATACGCCTGCGGTATCCATCACGGCGGATATGAGTCCGTCGCTTATCACAGCGTCAACCGTTCCTGTAAAGGAGAAGTCGGAGTAGAGAATAGCGCCCGAAACGATACCTGCAAACAGAGAGCTGTAAACCTCTTTTGTTATGAGCGCAAGTCCGATCGCGATGATCGGGGGAAGCAGAGCCCAAAGCGAGCCTGTAACGGAAGCCTCGCCACCGCAGGTGTCACAGTAAACTGCAAACGTGTCGCGGCAGGTGTAGCAGTCGGAGTAGTGTCCGTCTCCCTCACATTCCGCACAGGTAAGCATTGCTTCTGCGTCTGCCTCGCAGACCTCACAGATGCAGTCGGAGCATTCAACCCAGCCCTCGTTACATCCGTCGGGGCAAGCAAAGGACGTGCCCGCAGCACCGCCGGTAAGCTTTGCAACCACCAGCAGAGCGATAATTATTACTATCGCTACGGCAAGAATGATCTTTTTAGTCTTTGTCATAATACCTCCACAGTTTATGAATTTATTAGATACATCAATTTTAACATATTTTGTCGAAATATGCAATCCCTTTTACAAATTTTTTATAAAAAAAAGGCACCGAGATTTTCGATGCCTTGTCGGTCACGTTCGAGACTATCTATGCAATATTTGTTTTGCTTTTTCTATATCTGCGCGTACCTGCGCCGCCATTTCCTCAATGCTTGAAAATTTTTTCTCGGAACGGACAAACTCAATAAATTCGGTAGTGATCCTTTTGCCGTAAACGTCACCCTCAAAGTCAAACATGTGCGTTTCCGCACAGAGAATACCCGTATCGACCGTCGGACGAATGCCTACGTTCGTTATGCCGTAATATGAGAAGCCATCAAAGGAGGTTTTTGTAAGATAAACGCCGTTTTTAGGCAACAGCATGTCCTTTTCGGGAAGAACGTTGACCGTCGGGAAGCCGAGCTTTCGTGCGAGATGCTGACCGCTTACGACCTCGGACGTTATAGTGTAGGGATACCCTAAAAGAGCCGCCGCCGTCTTTACATCGCCGCCTGAGATAAGAGAGCGTATTTCAGACGAGCTTACCGAAAGACCATCCACTCGGTATTCGGGCACGACGCTGATACCGATGCCGTGCTTTTTACAAATCTTCTCTAACATAACTGCATTTCCATGCGCACCCTTGCCGAAGGTATAATTGTATCCGCAGCATACGTGGACAGCACCGAGCTTTTCTATTACAATTTTTTCTATAAATTCTTGCGCGTCAATTGAGAGTATTTCTGACGTAAGCGGCAAGGAGACACATACGGAAATTCCAAGCTCCTCAAAAAAACGAAGCTTTGAGTCGTCGGAGGAGATAAGACTTATAGACTCGGGCGCGAAGAAGGTGCGCACGGGCTTGTCAAAGGTGAGGACAGCTGTGCGGCAGTTAAGTTTTTTTGCAGCCTCGACGCCTGCGCGAAGCACCTTGCGGTGTCCCTCGTGTACTCCGTCAAAGCAACCGAGAACGACAGAAAAGGGCTCGTTAAACTCAAAGTTCAGCCCTCTGTGCATTACCATACTCTCACCTCCTTAGATCCGTTGTCAAATATTTTACCACATTTGTCTCGTAAAGGAAACACATAATTTGTAAATTTTATGTGATTGATAGGAATTATTAGTCATTGACAAAACGTGTCAAAAATGATATAATGATATAATAGTATCAGTATTATATATGTTACAAGGAGGCGCAAAAACACTGTGTTCAAATTGAACGGAGTACATCTTAAGCACTGTAAAAATACCGCCGATGTTGCCCCTTTTCGCATGGGTACCCCCAAGAAGGTCGTTATCCCAATGTCGATGCACATAGGCGCACCTGCAAAGCCCATAGTTAAGGCAGGCGACGAGGTTAAGGTAGGACAGCTCGTAGGCGAGCCGGGAGCAGGACTTTCCTCTCCGATATACTCGGGTGTGTCGGGAACTGTAAAAAAGATAGACGAGCTTATTACGGTCAGCGGTGCGCATATAACCACCGTCGTTATCGAACCGGACGGACTTCAGACGGTACATGAGGACGTAAAGCCCCCCGTCGTTGAGAATAGGGAGCAGTTCCTTGATGCCGTACGCAAGAGCGGTATCGTCGGACTTGGTGGCGCAGGATTTCCTACTGTCGTAAAGCTCAGCGCAGATACGTCGAAAATTGACGCTGTCGTCGTCAACGGCGCGGAGTGCGAGCCTTACATAACCTCAGATACGAGGACTATGCTTGATGAGCCCGACGTAATCGTAGACGGACTTAAGATGCTGATGGAGTATCTTGACGTTAAAAAAGTTGTGATCGGCATTGAGAATAATAAGAAAAAATGTATTTCTGCTCTTAAGAGGGCGATACGCGGAATAAACGGTATCCAGATCAAAGCGCTTCCCGCGGTATATCCGCAGGGCGGTGAAAAGGTACTTGTTTACCATACCGTCGGCAGAGTCATAAAAGAGGGACAGCTCCCGATAGACGCAGGAGTTATCGTTATAAACTGCACGACAGTTGCGGCGATAGCAAAATACGTAATGACAGGCATGCCACTTGTGGAAAAGTGCGTAACGGTCGACGGCTCTGCGATATCCGAGCCTAAAAACGTTATTGCGCCTATCGGAACACCTGCGCTTGAGCTTATAGAATTTTGCGGCGGCTTTAAAACACAGCCGAGAAAAATTCTTTGGGGTGGACCTATGATGGGTATAGCTTTGCCCGACCTTAATATGCCCGTAATGAAGCAGACAAACGCAATTCTTGCGTTTGACCGAAAGGATGCAACGCCGCCCGAGGAGACCGCTTGTATCAAGTGCGGACAGTGCATAAGCCATTGTCCGTTAAGGCTTTCTCCTACCGACATTAATAAGGCATACTCGGCAAAGGACAAAGAAGCGCTTCAAAAGCTCAAGGTAAATCTTTGTATGGAGTGCGGCTCCTGCTCTTACGTGTGCCCCGCAAAGAAAAATTTAGTTCAGACTAACAAGCTTGCAAAGGCAATGCTTAGAAACGGAGGTAAATAAGCTTGGATAACAGCGTACTTTTAGTATCTCCGTCACCTCACGTTCGTTCAAGGCGAAACACTCAAAACATAATGCTCGACGTTATTATCGCGCTTTGTCCTGCGCTCGTTGCGTCCGTTATAATATTCGGCTATCGCGCGCTTGTCGTTACGCTTTTCTGCATTGGAGTGTGCGTTGCGTCCGAGTTTTTGTTTGAGCTTGTAACGAAGAGAAAAAAGACGGTCAAGGACCTTTCCGCTGTCGTTACGGGAATGCTCCTTGCATTTAATCTACCTGTAAACATACCGCTCTGGCAGGCGGCTGTCGGATGCGTTATTGCGATAGTTATAGTAAAGCAGCTTTTCGGCGGTATCGGTTGCAATTTCGCAAACCCCGCGATCACCGCAAGAGTAGTAATGCTCATTTCCTTTGCGAGCAGTATGACGAGCTTTTCGACAAGACTCGATGCGGTAAGCTCCGCAACGCCCCTTTCGGGTGGCGAGATGCCCTCGATCATTGATCTGCTTCTCGGCAATCACGGAGGAAGCCTTGGAGAAACCTGCGCGATAGCACTTCTCATCGGCTTTGCGTATTTGCTTATCCGCCGCGTGATAACGTGGCATACTCCCGTCGTGTTCGTGGGAACGGTGTTTTTGTTTACTCTCGCGCTTGGCGAAAATCCAGTTGAGCACGTGCTGACTGGCGGACTTTTGCTTGGTGCTGTGTTTATGGCGACGGACTATTCCACCACACCGCCCACAAAATGGGGTAAGGTTATATTCGGTGTAGGCTGCGGTGTTATAACCGTGCTTATCCGCGTTTTCGGCAATTATCCCGAGGGTGTGTCGTTTGCAATTCTCCTTATGAACATACTTACGCCTCTTATATCCAAGGTGTGCGCACCAAGACCGTTTGGAGGTGTTAAGAAAAAATGAAAAAGATGAATACGTCAGTGAAAAGTATAATCGTGCTTGTCGCTATCTGCCTTGTAATAGGCGGCGCTATGGCGGCAGTCAATATGATAACCGAGCCGAAGATAGCAGAGGCGGAGGCAGAGGCTGAGCGACTCGCCCTTGCCGAGGTCTGCCCCGAGAACGGCGGCTTTGAAGCGATCTCGGGAATAGAGCTTCCCAAGTCGGTAAAGACGGTGTATCGCGACCTTGACGGGGAGGGCTACGTTGCCATGCTTTCCGTCGGCGGATACGATTCCTCAAAGCCCATGTCCGTAGCGGTCGGATTTACGAGCGGCTGCCAAATAATCAAGTGCAAGGTCATTTCCGCGCAGGGAGAGACCTCGGGAATAGGAAGCAAGGTCATGGACGAGGACTTCCTTATGCAGTTCGACGGTAAGTCCGAGGGGCTTGACGGCGTGGACGCAATAAGCGGAGCAACGATCTCGTCCTCGGCACTCATAGATGCGGTAAGAGAAAGCTTTTCGGCATTAAAGGCGGCAGAGGAGGTGGCAAAATGAGCAAGTGGAAGAATTTTTTAAAGGGAATAATAAAGGAAAATCCCGTACTCGTGCTTGTCCTTGGTACTTGCCCGACGCTTGCAGTCACAACCTCGGTGCTCAACGCCCTTGGCATGGGACTTGCCGCAACGGTAGTCCTTTTGTGCTCCAATATGGCAATATCGGCATTGCGTAAGGTTATCCCAGATAAGGTAAGAATACCCTGCTACATAGTTCTTATAGCGGGATTTGTTACCATGGTCGAGATGCTTATGCACGCGTTTGTTCCGAGCCTTTACGAGTCGCTCGGTATATTCCTCTCGCTTATAGTTGTTAACTGTATCATTCTCGGCAGAGCCGAAATGTACGCAAGCAAAAATACGGTAGTCGATTCCGCGATCGACGCGCTCGGAATGGGAGTAGGCTTTACGCTTGCGCTGTTCCTTATGGCATCAATACGTGAGGTGTTTGGCGCGGGATCGTGGTGCGGCCTTGAGATACCCTTTGCGGGAGATTACAGTATGATGATACTGACTATGGCTCCGGGTGGATTTTTCGTGTTCGGCTGCCTTATAGCGCTCGTTAACTTTATCACGACTCGAAAGGGCGGCAAGGTAAAGAAGAACGTCGGATGTGCAGGCTGCCCCTCGGCAAGCCTTTGCGGTAAGATGCAGGACGCAGGCTGCGAAAAGGAGGAGAATAAGTGATGGAAGAATTAAGAACGCTTATTATAATCCTTCTTACCTCGGTTCTCGTAAATAACTACGTGCTTTCAAGATTTTTGGGAATTTGTCCGTTTCTCGGTGTTTCCAAAAAGCTTAACCAAGCTGTGGGAATGGGTGTTGCGGTAATATTCGTAATGCTCATGGCAACTGCCGCGACATGGCCTATACAGACCTTTTTGCTTGAGAACTTCGGACTTGGCTATATGAGAACGATAGTGTTTATTCTCGTTATAGCCGCACTCGTTCAGCTCGTTGAAATGGTTCTTAAAAAATATATTCCCGCGCTTCACGCGTCTCTCGGAATATATCTGCCTCTTATCACCACCAATTGCGCGGTGCTCGGCGTAACCATAAACAATATCAACGAGAATTTTGGCTTTTTGCAGTCAATGGTAAGCTCACTTGGAGCAGGACTCGGATTTTTACTTGCAATGGTGCTGTTTGCGGGTGTGCGCTCAAGGCTTGAGGAGGCAAAGCCCCCGAAGTGCTTTGAGGGACTTCCAATAACCCTCGTTTCCGCATCTATCGTCGCACTGTCCTTCTTTGGATTTGCGGGCATAGTTGACGGTATTTTCGGATAAGGAGGTAAGTATATGACTGAACCAATGAAGATTTTAGTTGCGATAGCGGTCGTCGTCGGTATCGGCGCAGTTTGCGCGATAGTATTGGTCGTGGCATCAAAGGCGTTTGCTGTTAAAGAGGACGAAAAATATGCAAAAATACGTGAGTGTCTTCCCGGCGCTAACTGCGGTGCGTGCGGATATGCAGGCTGTGACGGCTACGCAAAGGCACTTGCGGAGAGTGACGGAATTGCCGCAAATCTCTGTATCCCCGGTGGAGACGGAGCGGCAACGGCAATTGCCGATATACTCGGTGTTGAGGTCGGCGACGTCGTTGAAAGAGTTGCCGTCGTGCATTGCTACGGCGACTGTGAGCACACCTCAAACAAAATGGATTACGTGGGTATTAAGACCTGCGAGGCGGCAAAGCTTATGTTCGGTGGGCAGGGAAAATGCGTCTGGGGCTGTATAGGCTTTGGCGACTGCGTTGCGGTTTGCCCTCAGGGAGCGATATGTATTGAGAACGGAATCGCTCATATTGATACGAGAAAATGTATCGGCTGCGGTCTTTGCCAAAGGGCGTGTCCGCGCGGACTTATTGAGGTCATCAAGGACGTTGACTGCGTGCTCGTTACCTGCAACAATACGGAAAAGGGCGCGTCGGTCAGAGGGAAATGCTCAAACGGCTGTATCGGCTGTAAAAAATGTGAGAAGAATTGCCCTGCGGAGGCTATCTCGGTTACGGATAACCTTGCGAGAATTGACTACGAAAAATGTACCGATTGCGGCGAGTGCGCAAGAAATTGCCCCGTTGGCTGTATTATCGTTTCCGATTTCAGCGGATTGCACAGAGTAAAAAATTAAAATGGGAGGGGGAGACGCTATGGAAGCCTTTGTGACAACGGAATACTCTATAAAGCTTGACAAAGTGGAAAAAGAGCTTACGGTAGCGATCCTCTCCGATCTTCACAGCTCGCCGTCCACGGATATATCGGGAATGGTGGAGCTTTTGCAAAAAAGGAGTCCTGACTATATACTCATGCCGGGAGACGTCTTTGAGCGGCTTGACGGCAAGCGTACCGAGTGGACAGATGCGGGGCTTGAGCTTATGAAAAAATCATCAGAGATCGCTCCCGTAATGTATTCATTTGGCAACCATGAAAACGGCGGATTTGGCTCTTGGAATTTCTTGAAGTGGCGGAAAAAGTATTTTTTGCCCAAATATTTTTCGCCCGAGGAGCTTGACCTGATATTTGACAGCGGTGCGACCGTGCTTGACGACACTTACGTCATAGAGGACGGAATTGCGTTCGGCGGACTGACATCGGGCTTTATAAATCGGGAGCGAAAGCCAAATCTTGATTGGCTTGACGAATTTTGCTCGCTCGATACGCCCAAAATACTGCTTTGCCACCACCCCGAATATTATAAAAAATATTTAAATGATAAGAATATTGATTTGATAGTTTCGGGACACGCGCACGGGGGTCAATGGCGATTTTTCGGCAGAGGTCTTTTTGCACCGGGGCAGGGGTTATTCCCGAAGTATACCTCGGGAGTTCACGACGGACGTTTTGTTGTGTCGCGCGGACTTAAGGTAGGCGGCAAAATACCGAGAATTTTTAACAGACCCGAAATTGTTTTTTTAAAAATCAACTGAATATGAAACTAACAAAAAATCAACTTGCTTTCATTTTTTTGAACGCGAGTTGATTTTTTTGTTTGCCGTAAAAACAAAATCGAGTATATATTCTCTCAAATTGCGGAACAATTATTGTATCTTTAAAAAATGGAGGAGTAAAAATGAAAGCAAGCAAAATACTCATTTTGATCTGTGCACTTGCGTTGTGCCTCGGTACGTTTTACGGCTGTGGCAGAAAGCAAGCCGCAGATGTTCACGTGTTCTATTACACGTACAGCGACACCTATATTTCAACGGTTCGCGCGTCTCTTGACAAGCAGCTTGGTGATGCTGGCATATCTTATCAGGATCACGACGGAAACAACAACCAGACAACTCAGACTGAGCAGGTGCAGACGGCAATTACCAAGGGCGCAAAGCTTATCGTAGTTAATATTGTAACGACTGGCTCTGACGACGCGGCAAACGGCATCGTAAGTCTTGCCAAGGACGCGGGCATCCCCGTTATCTTTTTCAACAGAGAGGTATCCGACGGGGTTGTAAACAGCTACGACAAGTGTATCTTTATAGGAACAGATGCGGCTGAGGCAGGATATTTGCAGGGCGATATGATCGGCGACTACGTTGT
Organism: Oscillospiraceae bacterium; assembly: GCA_015063335.1. The sequence goes on from SVUH01000005.1 coordinate 50,604, forward strand.
TAAGAATTACAACGCGATCGACCTCAACGGCGACGGTAAGATATCCTACGTCATGTTCATGGGCGAAAAAGGCAACAACGAAGCGATATACAGAACGCAGTATTCGGTTGAAAATGCTAACAAAAAGCTTAAAGAGGCAGGCAAGCCCGCGCTTGAGTTTTACGACAAGGCGAATAATGATAAGTATCTGCTTGACAGAGACGGAAAGTGGTCGGCTCAGGCGGCAAACGAGTATATGACGACGATTCTCGCCTCTTATAATACCCAGAATAAGAATATGGTCGAGCTTGTAATATGCAATAACGACGGCATGGCAGAGGGCGCAATATCGGCGCTCAGCGGAGCAGGATTTAATACGGGTGCGGCGAATGCCACGGCAATTCCCGTTTTCGGTGTTGACGCAACGAGTGCGGCGGTATCTCTTATATCCGCAGGTAAAATGGCGGGAACAATCAAGCAGGATGCCGACGGTATGGCTACGGCAATAATGAAGAGCGTTTCCAATTCACTTGACGGCAAGGCGCTCCTTGACGGTATGTCGGATTACCAGATCGACGACGACGTAAACAAGGTAAGAATTCATTATTCGGTATATCTTGGCGAAAACAAGTAAATCATAAATAGGGGTTGCTTCGTTGGCTAAACGAAGCACCCCCTGTATCTAAATTTATAAAAACAGGTAAACGGAATGCAAGAATATTTACTTGAAATGAAAAACATAAGTAAGGAGTTTCCAAGCGTAAAGGCTCTGTCGGACGTTACCTTCAGGCTTCGCAGGGGAACGGTGCACGCTCTTATGGGAGAGAACGGCGCGGGTAAATCAACCCTTATGAAATGCCTTTTCGGAATTTATGGGGCGGATAGCGGAGAGATAGTGCTCGACGGTGAGCGCGTAAGCTTCAAAAATCCTGCTGAGGCGCTCCGCCACGGAGTTGCCATGGTGCATCAGGAGCTTAATCAGGCACTCAAAAGAAGCGTCTCTGATAACATCTGGCTTGGACGGTATCCGACGCGCCTCGGTGTGACGCTTGAGGGCAAGATGTATCACGACACCTTGGAAATATTTAAGGAGCTTGAAATAAACGTTGACCCTCGAAGAATAATGAGCACAATGTCCGTGTCGGAGCGGCAGATCGTAGAAATTGCCAAGGCTGTATCTTATAACTCAAAGGTAATCGTGCTTGACGAGCCTACCTCATCTCTTAACGAAAAAGAGGTCGAGCATCTGTTCCGAATCATAAAAAAGCTTAAAGACAGAGGCTGCGGCATAATCTATATCTCTCATAAAATGGAAGAAATTTTAGAAATATCCGACGATATCACCGTAATGCGCGACGGTAAAAACGTAGCGACTCATAGAGCAGAGGAGCTTGATATGGATAAAATAATCAAGCTTATGGTGGGCAGAGAGCTGACGGAGCGCTTTCCGCCAAAGACTAACCTGATAGGCGACGTTACGCTTCGCGTCGAGGGACTTACGGCAAAATACGCGAACGTCAAGGACGTAAGCTTTGAGGTTCGCGCGGGCGAGATCGTCGGCGTCGCGGGACTTGGCGGCGCTGGGCGCACCGAGCTGCTTGAGTGCATATTCGGGCTTCTTACAAAAAGCGGCGGAAAAATGACGCTCGGCACTAAGGAGATATACAACAGAACGCCGCGCGAGGCTATCGCGAACGGCTTTGCAATGCTCACAGAGGAGCGCCGCGCTACGGGAATATTCGGAATACTTGATATAACGGAGAATACGGTAATTTCAAATCTTTCGGCATACCGACTTGCAGGCGTGCTTTTGAACCGTAAAAAAATGAACAAGGATACGGATTGGTCGATAAGTGCTATGCGAATAAAAACGCCGTCGAGGCAAAGCAAAATAAGAAATCTGTCGGGCGGAAATCAGCAGAAGGTGATTCTCGGCAGGTGGCTGTTGACAAGCCCCGAGGTACTGTTACTCGACGAGCCGACCAGAGGAATTGACGTCGGCGCAAAGTATGAGATATATCAGCTCATAATTGAGCTTGCCTCTAAGGGTAAATCCGTAATTATGGTATCCAGCGAGATGCCCGAGCTTCTCGGGATCTGCGACAGAATACTCGTCATGTCGGGTGGACGACTTGCGGGCGAGGTGGCGCTCGGAAGCGAAAGAGAAGCAGACGTTCAAGAAAAGATAATGACGCTTGCCGCAAAATATGTATAGCCGTAAGGGAGTAATACAAAATGCTTGAAAAACTGAATTTCAAAAAAAGATTTATGGACTTTCGCGCCCTTTCGTCCTCTGATAAAAGGAGCACTGTAAAGGAATTTCTTATAAACAACCTCTTGTATATTCTTCTTATCGCTTCTATCGTGGGAATACAGATATACGACCCGAGGTTTCTTTCCTTGTCCTCAATTATAAACATTATTTCGCTGTCAGCGGCGAATTTGCCTATTGCACTCGGAATAGCTGGCTGTATTATTCTGACGGGAACTGACCTCTCGGCAGGCCGTATCGTTGGTGTTACCGCATGCGTTGCCGCCTCGCTGTTGCAGGCGAGCGGATACGCGGGGAAGATGTTTCCGAGCCTTGCGACCTTTCCTATATGGGGAGTATTCCTCATAGTTATAGCAATTGGCGCGCTCGTCGGATTTATAAACGGCTTTTGTACTGCAAAATTCAATCTACACCCGTTTATAGTAACTCTTGCCACACAGCTTATAACCTACGGAGCGCTTCTTATATACCTCATGCAGGGAACGAATAACGGACAGTCCATTTCGGGGCTTGATTCGTCCTACACGGGATTTATAACGGGAAGCGTAATACGCTTCGGCTCTGTGGCACTCCCGAATTACGTCTTTTACTCAATAGCGATAACGGCTATCATTTGGTTTATATGGAACAAGACCGCATTCGGCAAGAATATGTTTGCAGTCGGCTCTAACCCCGAGGCTGCAAACGTTTCGGGTGTAAATGTAAGCAAGACTATTATACTCGTGTTTGTGCTTGCGGGAATTATGTACGGACTTACGGGATTTATCGAAGCCGCGAGAATTGGCTCTAACAGCGCGGCTACGGGACTCAACTATGAGCTGGACGCAATTGCTGCGTGCGTAATTGGCGGCGTTTCGTTTGTCGGCGGTATAGGAAAAATACGCGGAGTTATTATGGGAGTTCTTTTGCTCCGTATTATCTTCGTCGGACTCACATTCCTCGGCATCGACTCCAATTTGCAGTACGTTATAAAGGGTATTATAATCCTCGCCGCGTGCGCGATAGATATGAGAAAATATCTTGTCAAAAAATAAAGCAACCAAGAAAACCGCGGAAGGGCAAAATTATTGCCGCTTCGCGGTTTTTCGTCTTTTTAAACTTCTATTGTGCATTTTATATAAAAAATAATATTAGTTTTTGAGCAATATTACAGTTAGTTCATACTTTGATGTTGAATTGTTCACAATTAAATAGTAAAATATAGCCAACAGAGATGCAGAAACTAAAAGGAACTGCAAGCAGTATGCGGAACGCTTTGAAAGGAAAGGTAATTATTATGAGCGTAAACGGCAAATACGAATACAAAATCGAAATCGATACCATGGAAGATGCAAAAAACCTTGTTGCTATCTCTACGAAGCTTCAGGGAAAAATAATTCTTAAGAGCGGCACAAAGTTTTCTGTTAACGCAAAGAGCTTGCTCGGAGTCGTTCTTGCGAAAAGACTTAATTGGAACGATCTCACCATCGTGATGGATAACGACTACTATCGCGAATATCAAAAATACATTATAGATTGATATTTATAAATTTGGTGAGGGATCGTCAGTAAACTTATAAGTATTTCGTTCCGCTGTTTAAACTGTTCTCTGAATACACTAAAAAATCACGGAGCCGCGCTCTTATGAGCGCGGCTCTTTAAGTTTTATTTCAATGACAAATGTTACCATCGGGAAGTTTTCTTATTAATTTTCTTTTGCCTATTTTTCTTTTTCAAAAGAAAAGCAGGGGAGAATATTCTGATAGAGTCGCGTATCAACGACGGCAGGCGGCGAGGCTCAAGAAAGCAGCGCCAAAGCCATTCAAGACGCATTTTGCGTATAAGCCGCGGAGCGCGGGGAAGTCGCCCCGACCAAACGTCAAGGCTGCCACCAAGCCCCATAAAAATTTTAACGTATGAAAGGGAATTGGCATTTTCGCATATCCAGCTTTCCTGCAACGGAAATCCCATGCAAACGAGCAAAATGTCGGGGGAGCAGTTATTGATATGCCGTATGACGGCTCGGTTTTCCTCGCTGTCCTCGGAGAGGTCAAAATAGCCGTGATGTGTACCGCAGACGTGGAGCGTGGGAAGCTCCCGACAAAGATTTTCTGCCGCTCTCTCGGCAACGCCGTCCTTTGCGCCGAGAAGATACACGGAATATCCGTTTTCTGCTGCGTAGCGCAAAAGCGCGTAAGCCGCATCAATGCCGGGGATAGGCGTTACGCTGTGCCTGTACTTTGTGCGGGCAAGTATTGATATGCCGACTCCGTCGGGGAGCAGCATGTCCGCCCTGTCGAGAAGCCCTGCAAGATGGCGGTCGTCGGATACCGCGCGCATGATTGCAAGATTTGGGGTAAAGATAAGTAATCTTTTCTTGCTTTTAAGCGCACATATCATTTTTTTTAAGGCGTCGGCAGGAGTTATGTCCTTAAATTCGATCCCGTAAAGATAGTAGCTGCTCATTTTTTATCTCCTTAATACAGTTATGATATTATTTTATCTCTTTTTGGAAAAAATATCGGGATTTTATTGACTTTTTTATTAATATGATTTATAATATAGTAATGTAAAGTCGCAAAAGACAAAAGATGACAAAAGTTGAGAGGAACAAGCATGGCAAACGATAAGAAAATGGTAGAACAGATCACGTCGATGGACGTTGACTTTGCTCAGTGGTACACGGACGTAGTAAAAAAGGCGGAGCTGGTAGATTATTCAGGCGTAAAGGGCTGTATGGTGATCCGTCCTTACGGATACGCTATCTGGGAGAATATTCAGCACGATCTTGACGCGAGATTTAAAAAGCTCGGACACGAGAACGTTTATATGCCAATGTTTATTCCCGAATCCTTGCTTCAGAAGGAAAAGGATCACGTTGCGGGCTTTGCGCCCGAGTGCGCGATCGTAACCATAGGCGGACAGAACAGACTTTCCGAAAGACTTATCGTTCGTCCTACCTCGGAAACGCTTTTCTGTGAGCACTATAAGAGCATTATTCATTCCTACCGCGATCTTCCGAAGCTTTATAACCAGTGGTGTAACGTCGTAAGATGGGAAAAGACTACCCGTCCTTTCCTTCGCACCTCGGAGTTCTTGTGGCAGGAGGGACACACCATGCACGAGAACGAGGCAGAAGCAAGAGAGGAAACCTTGCGTATGCTTAAGTGCTACGAGGACTTTTACCGTGAAACCCTTGCTATCCCCGCAGTAACGGGACGCAAGACGGAAAAGGAAAAGTTCGCGGGCGCTATGGAAACGTATACTATCGAGCCTATGATGCACAACGGAGTTGCGCTTCAGGGTGGTACGTCGCACTACTTTGGCGACGGCTTTGCAAGAGCGTTTGATATAACTTATACCGACAGAGATAATAAGGTTTGCTATCCTCACCAGACCTCATGGGGCGTTTCTACGAGAATGATAGGTGCTATTATCATGACACACGGTGACGATAACGGACTTATCCTTCCTCCTAAGGTAGCCCCCATTCAGGTGGCTATTATCCCCGTTGCACAGCATAAGGAGGGAGTGCTTGAAAAGGCTAACGAGCTTAAGGCTGTTCTTGAGGAGAAGTTCAGAGTCAAGCTTGACGACAGCGACAACTCCACGGGCTGGAAGTATAGCCAGTATGAGATGAAGGGTGTTCCGCTTCGTCTTGAGCTTGGTCCGCGCGATATTGAGAATAATTCCTGCGTGCTTGTCAGCCGCGTGACACGTCAGAAGACATTCGTATCTCTTGACAATATCGTCGAGGAGGTTGAAAAGGCGCTAAATGCTGTTCACGAAGAGCTTTACGCGCGTGCGCTTGCAAATCTTGAGGAAAAGATGAGCGTTGCTCACGACCACGACGAGTTCCTTGATATCGCAGAGAACCACCCCGGCTTTATAAAGGCTATGTGGTGCGGTGAGACCGAGTGCGAGGATAAGCTTAAGGAGGAAACGGGTGGAGTTAAATCCCGTTGTATTCCTTTCGTTGAGGAAAACATTTCCGACAAGTGCGTTTGTTGCGGAAAGCCTGCAAAGCACATGGTAGTTTTCGGAAGACAGTATTAATAAGATAAATTTACAGGCGGTGCCAAGGCTTTGACGCCGCCTGTATTGTAATTTATGAAAGGAGAGCGCTATGAAAATTTTCGGACTTACTCTTGGCGAGCGTATAAAGAAAATAGATCCGATTATTTTTATAACGGTCGCCTTTTTGTCGTTTATGAGTATTCTTACTATTTTCGGAAGCGTTGAAAACTTCGGAAAGAGTAAGCTTGTGATGCAGGTCGCAATGACCGTTATGGGAACTGTGGCAGTTTTTGTGCTTGCCAATATAGACTACAAGATTTTCGTTGATAAGCTATATCTGATTTTGTTTGTTGGCTCAGTGCTTCTGCTTATCGTTACACTGATTTTCGGTATAACGGGAACTAACATGGAAACTGCGAATAAGAGCTGGATAAAGATTCCAATTATAAATATCGCGGTACAGCCGTCGGAGTTTGTAAAAATAGCGTTTTTGTGTACCTTTTCAAAGCACATTGACACCGTTAAGGAAAAAATAAACAAGCCGCTTACGCTTCTCGGCTTGCTTTTGCACTCGGGTGTTATTGTGGGGCTGATACTTATTTCGGGAGACCTCGGAGTTGCGCTCGTTTATATCGGAATTATAATCATTATGCTGTTTTGCGCAGGACTGTCCGCTTGGTATTTCTTCGCAATGCTCGCCATTGCCGTTATAGCGTTTCCGTTCATTTGGGAGTTCTTGCAGCCCTATCAGCAAAACCGAATAATATACGGCTTTGCTCCGCACCTCGATGCCGAGGGCTTTGGCAGACAGCCTCTTATGAGCCGTGAGGTCATTTCGCGCGGCGGATTTTTAGGAATTGGACTGTTTGAGCACGGAATGTACGAGGACTTAACCGCCTCACACACAGACTTTATTTTTGCGACAGTTTGTGAAAAGTTCGGATTTGTCGGCGGCGCGCTCGTTGTGGTAGCGCTTGTAGTTCTTACCGCAAGACTTTTCTGGCTCGGAATGAAGTGCCGTGATATATCGGGCAGACTTATATGCTGCGGTTGCGGCGCGGTCATAATAATACAAACGCTTGAAAATCTTTGGATGTGCTTAGCTCTCGTTCCCGTTGTCGGAATAACCTTGCCGTTTGTCAGCGCAGGCGGCTCGTCGCTCCTTGCTATGTATATGCTCGTAGGACTTGCACACAGCGTGTCGGCTCACGAGAAAAAGTTTTACTTTACCCGATAAATCAAATACAAAACTTCATTTAGCATAAAAATCCTCTTTCATAAATATAATTGAGTAGAATTATATTGCGGGAGGATTTTTATGTTTATCTATTCTTTAAAGGCGAGCACGATAAAGTTTTGTGCGGTGTTGTGCGTAGCTCTTGCCACACTAATTACGCTTATTGCGTTTATTCCCGTTGTAGCAGTCGGAGATGACGTGTCCGCGTCTGCCGACGGAAAAATAAATTACGGCGGAATAAAGACAAACGAGGACAGAATTGCTTTTCTCGGACAGTTTGGCTGGCAGGTAAAGCCTGATGCCATCGAGAGCGTCGAGGTGAGCGTGCCCGAGCAGTTTGACAAGATCTTTTCGGCATACAACGAGATACAAAAATCTCAGGGCTTGGACCTTTCCAAATATAAGGGCAAAAAGGTCTACCGATATACATACGAGATCACCAATTACGACGGATACAGCGGAACGGTTTACGCAAATATCCTCGTTTACAGAAACAAGGTTATCGGCGGTGACGTTTGCTCTGCCGACATCAAGGGATTTATGCATGGCTTAAATAAATGAAGAATATAAAAAAGAGCAACTGCAGGGTAAAACACCTGTAATTGCTCTTTTATGTTTATTTTATAATAAAATCGGGGTCAATAAACGTGTCGTTATAGCTTACCGCAACACAGAATCCGTCCTGCTCATTGTTCGGAAACGCTCCCGTTTTTCCTATCACGTCACCCGCGCTCACCGTATCTCCAACGGATACGTCCGCTGACGATAGATAAAGATACCAGGTTCTAATACCGAGCCCTGAGTCAATTGCAACGAATTTTGAGCCGGAAAGGGTTCCGACAGCAATCACTCTACCGCCCATGAGCGCACCGACAGAAGCGCCGCGCGTATCCTTGCATACGTACGTATCACAGAATGAGGGAGTGCCGTCGCCCTCGGGATCGCTCTCTCCAAAGCCGAGCACCTTTTCAAACACTTCGGGGTTTTGCGAATAAGTGGCAGATGTAAAGAAAACGTACTTGAGGGGCGCTGAATTTATCGCCGATGGGGTTAAGCCTATGTCCTCTGAGACGGTCATGAACTCTTTTGACGTGTAGAGGAACGGCTCAGCAGCCGAAAGAGTAAACGAACGGGAAGAAGCGCCGTAGTTGAGTGTAAAATCAACGCTTTCCTTGCCCTCTAACAAGCTCCACGGAAGCACGGCGTATGCTTCATTTCCACTTATGATAAATTTTAAATAAAAGCTGCTGTCATCAGATTTAAACGAAAGCTTTGAAGCCTCGGAGACCTCGGTGATCCTTACGAAAGCGAACTCACCGACGGAAAGCTTGTCAGTGCTTAGGAAAAACTCGGAGCGGTTGTGTATCTCCGCTGTAAAATCGTACGTGGCAGTTCCGCGAAATTCACGCTCGCCGTGATCTTCCCATTGTGCTGATATAAGAATACGTATGCCGCTGTGGTTATTAAGAGGTAAATTTTCAAGTTCATCGAGGGTGCATTCGAGCCGCTCATCACCGTCAAATACTTCAACAAAAACGGAGTCGGGCGCGCTTGTAAAGGAAAGGGAAATGCTTTCCGAAAAGATGTAGGGAATACCCGTATTGGCCTTTTCTATCTTTTCTGCTAAAAGGTCTATGCCGTCTCTGTTTTTGTAGTACCACGACGTATCACACAGGAGCACCGTGTCACCGTCGGCGGTGGTAAGACTTGGGGGAGAAGCAACGCTGTAAAGCGTTTCGGCAAATTTAGAGCCGAGGAAAAGCTCGTTGTCATTGTCCTCGATAGAGTAATATCTTCCGTCGCTGCCCGTGCAATACGCGCCCTCGCCGGTCATAGAGAAAAAGCATTTAAGCTTTTCGGTCTTTACGTCGCTTTTGAGCTCTACTATAAGCGGCTCTATCTCAAGCGGCTCCACGTCGCTCGCGCTTATAGGCTCTAAGCTTTCATGGATATTCGTGAATATGTCTACCAAGGAATTTTCGTCCTCGGTATCTGCCGTCATATTCTCAAAAAAAAGCAGGCGCGAATTCTTGTCGTAAAGGGAAACGGTATGTATTTTGGCGGAATCTTCAAAATTAAACTGCGACTGAATGACTGTAATTATCGCAAACGTGCTGGGGAGAAGAACAGTCATGGCGACGACTAGCGCAACTACAACACGCTTGAACGTAAGCTTGCTCTTTAATTTAAGTGTTAAATTTTTTACGTATTTGCCCAAGACGTCACCCCCCTCTTAAAATAAATAAAATATATAAGAATATTATACAACATAAGAGGGAGTAGGTCAAGAGTTTTTTTAAATTAGAGCATAGGAAAGACCGTAGCTTTTGGCGTAAGAGGCGGCAAACGAGCCGTTATGGCAATAAAGCGTCACCGAAGAGCCCGTGCTGCCAAAGGCGTCGTAGCCGATATCCTCTACGCTTTTTGGCACCGTGACGGAATGGAGCTTTGGGCAGTTTTCAAAGACGAACCACCCGAGCTCCTTTACACCGTTTGAAATAATGACGCTCTTAATATCAGTGCCCGCAAACGCTCTGTCACCGATCGCGCGAACGGCATAGCCGTCAATAGAGGAGGGGATCACTACGTTTTTGTCAGTTCCGTTGTATTTGGTTATGGTTGCGGTGTCCTCACTTACCGTGTAGCTGAATACCTCGAGGGACGCTTGGGTGTCAGCCGTGTCTGAGAGGGTGTCGGACGCGGCGGAGTCCGTCTCCCCCTTGAGAGCGGAAAGCTCTGCGAGCAGCTCTGCAAGCAGCTTTGCGCTTTCCGAGTCAGCCGCGCTTTGGTTTTCGCGAAGGTCGGCTATCTGACTTTCAAGAGCGGAAATATCGCCTTGATCGTTGTCGTGCGCCTTACTCACGGCGCACGAGGTCGATATAAGTAAGAGAGTGAGCGCACAGATAATAAAAGATATTTTTCTCATTTTAATCATTGTAAACTCCTTTTTTTATATGTATATGCTAAAAGCATAGCACGATACGCTTGCTAAAACAATAAAATTTGGTCGAATATAAAAAAAGGAAATTTAATAAAACTTTTTTCCGAAAACGTATTGACAAATGTATCGCTTTGAGGTATAATATTCAAGTCCGCAATAGCGGGCCATTAGCTCAGTTGGTTAGAGCAACCGGCTCATAACCGGTTGGTCCGGGGTTCGAGTCCCTGATGGCCCACCAAAAAAGCACATCTGCAAAGCAGATGTGCTTTTTTCGTTTTAGTATAAAAACACCCGAAATCCATATAATAAGTTATTGACAAAAATAGTTTTTTGTGGTAATATAGTATCAAATACTACATAGAGCAGTATGAACAAGCACGATAGATAATATTTATATCGATGTAAGGCGAGGGATTATGGATAAGAGGAAAATAATTTATTACAGCGACGAATTGAACGATGACTTTTCCGTAAAGCAGATAAAGCCCAAGAGAATAGACGAAAATTATAAATACTGCAATGACTCGCTTTTGGGAAAAACGGCTCATTTTTTCTGGTACAGAATAATTTTTACACCGATTGCATTTTTCTATAACAAAGCAGTGTTTCATCACGAGATAAAAGGGAATAATATTCTTAAAGACTTTAAGGGTGAGGGGTATTTTTTATACGGAAATCATACGCAGGATATAGGCGACGCATTTATTCCGCATTTTATAAATCTGCCAAAGCGGAATTACGTAATTGTAAATCCCGCAAACGTGTCGATCCCCGTGCTTGGACATATAACCCCCGCGCTCGGTGCGCTGCCTTTGCCGGATAGCGTGAAGGCGTATAAAAAATTTTTGGCGGCGGTCGAGCAAGGAATAAGCGAAAAAAATGGAATAATTATTTACCCCGAGGCGCACGTCTGGCCATACTACACCAAAATCCGCCCATTTAGGGACGACTCCTTTTACTATCCCGTGAAGCTCGGCGCGCCGTCGTTTTGCTTTACGAATACCTATCAAAAAAGAAGATTTTCAAGAAAGCCGAGGATAGTTACCTACGTTGACGGTCCGTTTTATCCCGACTTCTCGCTTACTCCCAAGGCAAGCAGAAAGGAGCTGCGCGACAGAATATATAGGACGATGTGCCGTCGCTCGCAAAGTTCTTCTGTGGAGCAAATAAAATACGTAAAATGTGTAAGAAAAGAGTCTACAAATGATTAATATTCTGTTTTGCGGAAATGATAAGGTGCTCGACGGCATGCTCACATGCGCCTTGTCAATACTTAAACGGACGCAAACGAAAGAGCCGTTTACGTTTTATCTTTATACGTTAGAGCTTACAGATCTAAACCCCGCTTTTCGCGCAATAAGTCCACAGAGTGCATCGTTTTTAGAGAAGGTCGTAAAGGAGTATAACTCCGAAAATCGGGTAGTGCTAATTGATGTAAAGGAGATTTATGAAAGGGAGCTACGAGGCTGCCCGAATGAAGCGAGTAGCTACTCGCCTTATGCCATGTTGCGCGTACTTGCGGATCTGGTTGACGGCATGCCGAGCAAAATATTGTACCTTGACGCGGACATTCTTTTTAACCGAGATATACGGCTTTTGTATGACGTGGACATAGAGAAATACGAGTATGCCGCAGCGCGCGATCATTACGGAAAGTATCTCGTCAATCCAAATTATATAAATTCAGGGGTACTGCTTCTCAATTTGAAAAAAATAAGAGAAACAGGACTCTTTGCAAAGGCGCGAGACGAGCTGCGTAAAAGAAAGCTCGCGTTTCCTGACCAAACGGCAATAAGAATAAATACCGAAAGAAAAAGGCTCTTGCCCCAAAAATTCAACGATCAAAAGTTTTTGCATAAAAATACGGTCGTAAGACATTTTTCGAAGAGGCTTTTCTGGCTGCCTTATCCTCACGTCAAAAACGTCAAGCAGTGGCAGGTGAGCCTTGTCCATAAGATCTTCGGATATTACGAATTCGACGATATTCTCTATGAATATCTGTACCTTAAAGAAAAATTTAAAAGAGAGGTGGAAAAAGCATGAATAAGCCGATAATACCTGTATTTTATGCCTGCGACGAGGGATTTCTCAAGTTTACCGCCGTTTCTATTCGGTCGGCAATTGATAATGCATCAAGAGAATATAAATACCGTTTTTATATACTTCACTCGGGGATTTCCGAGGATAAGAAAGCAATCGCATACGAGCTTGCGGACGGGGATAACGAGATAATTTTTGCCGACGTCGCGGACAGTCTTAATAAGATTGCCGACAGGCTCCCTCTGCGCGACTATTATTCAAAAACGACCTATTACCGTTTCTTTATTGCCGAGATGTTTAGCGAATACGATAAGGCTATATATATAGACAGCGATACCGTGGTGACGGGAGATATAAGCGAGCTTTACAACACGGAGATAGGGGATAATTACCTTGGCGCGTGCCACGAGCAGGCTATGCTTCAAGTCGATGCATTCGGTACGTATGCCGAGCGAGTCGTAGGCGTTTCGAGGTACAATTTCTTTAACGCAGGCGTGCTTCTTATCAATTGCGAGCAATTCAGAAGTCATTTCGTGCTTGATAAATTTGTAAGATACTTGCGCGAATATAATTTCGTAGTCACGCAGGACGAGGATTACCTAAATCTGATATGTAAGGATCACGTATATTGGCTCGACGGGCGCTGGAACACTGAGGTTTTCGGAGAAATTCCGCACGACGTAAGAGAAGCCAAGATCATTCACTATATAATGACAAATAAGCCTTGGCACTACTCGGACTGTCTGCACGGCGAGCACTTCTGGGAATATGCAAAGCGTACAGGCGTATACGGGGAGATCGTCGATGAGCTTTCTGGATACACCGACGCGCAAAGGGATCGCGACCGACGCTCGGCGGAGCGCCTGATTGAGCTTGCGATTTTTGAAACCGAGAGAGAGGATAATTTTCGGGTGCGCATGGACAAAGAGCATCGCGCGCAGGAGCGAGTCGCAATACTCAAAAGAATAGAGGAGTATGAAAGAGCGGGGCGCTTCGACGAGGACGTCGAGGACGATCCGCCCTCGCGGGAGCTGTTGCCCGATGAAATAGAGTACGTCAAAAGGAGCGCAAGAGAGAGACTGAAAACCAAATTTGCGTATATGATAGCAAGACGCTTCGTGTATGATCTCATTGACTCAAAAAAGCTGATAATAAAGGAAATCAAGGGCTTGGAGCATTTTAGAAATCTTGATAGCGGAGCTGTTATAACCTGTAATCATTTCAACGCCTTTGACAGCTTTGCCATACAGCTTGCCTACGAGGCGGCAAATCAGCAGGGAAGAACCTTTTACAGAGTGATACGCGAGGGTAACTATACCTCATTCCCCGGCTTTTACGGATTTCTGATGCGTAATTGCAATACGTTGCCGCTTTCTTCAAATCATCAAACGCTGCGAAAATTTAACAATGCAGTGACACAAATACTAAATGACGGGCATTTCGTGCTGGTTTACCCCGAGCAGAGCATGTGGTGGAACTATCGCAAGCCAAAGCCATTAAAGAGCGGAGCGTATCTTTTCGCGGCGAAGAATAACGTTCCCGTGCTGCCGTGCTTTATAACAATGCAGGACTCCGATATTATAGGCGAGGACGGCTTTCCGATTCAGGAATATACGGTAAATATTTCCGAGCCGATCTATCCCGCAGAGGGAGTTTCATACAGGGTAAACATGAATAATATGATGGAGAAAAACAGCGAGGTGTGGAAGAATATATACGAGGCGGTATATGCAATTCCTCTTTCATATACGACCGAAAAAGCATAATAAAAGGGCGATTTCCTCGCCCTTTTATTTAGCCTTTCCTACGAGGGAAGGCTTGCTGTAAATAAACATCAGCTGATACAATTTTATTTACTCAAATATTTTTCAACCTCGCCAAACACCGCGTTTGCCGTATCCTTGGGGAGAACGGTGTAAACGACGTAATTTCCGAATTTTTTTACTTTTGCCGCGTCAAGCTTCGTAAGCTCCTCGGGCGCGTAGCTTGCAATGAATGCGCGTTGCTCCTCCTGCATATCACTGACGTAGTCGCGTATCTCGTCATAAAGCTCGTCAGCTGCCTTTTCGCTCGGTGCGTGAAAAATGCCGAATTCGCTTATATCCGAGGTGTTTGCGGAGTAAGCAGAAAAAGAGTCGTCGTATTCTTCATCGTCAAAATAAAGGTCGCGATGCGTTTGGTCGTGCTGAATATATTCCTGCCCGTCGATTACCGTCGCTTTCATTACCTCGCCGAGCTGCGCGCAGCTTACGGAGTCCTCAAAGCCTGCCTTTTTGCAAGAGGCAAGAAAAGCCATTAAAAATAATGCGAGTATAATAGCAAATAATTTTTTCATTCATTGTCCTCCGTCGGGCGGTTGACCCTTATATATTCAAGAATTTTTTCGTATGCCGCGCGGTTTAGGTGAAAGCCGTCGCCACTGTCGTACTGGCTCATAAGAAAGCCGTCCCCGTCCTTAAGGCACGGCGCGCTGTCAACGTAATATAAGCCCTCGTCAGATGCAAGCCGCGCAGACCATGTGTTTATGATGTCGATATATTCGTTGAGTGTGCACGCGTCAACTGTGTATGCGCTCATATCCATTGACCTTGAAACAGGGAAGCAGGATTGCAAATAAATTTTAGTGCTCGGACTTGACTCGCGTATCATATTTATGAGCGAGAGATAACATGCGCGGAAATATTCCTCACCCTTTTTTATTTTGTAGGTCGCGCCGTTGAGCCCGAACGTTAGCATGATGCGCTGTGGCAGCGCCGTTCTGAGCGCCTCTGCGAGCGTTATTTCCTCACCCGTTTCAGGGAATATTATTTTTAGAGAGGCAGTTGTGGTATCAAGGTTTACCGTACCGCTCCTCGGCGCCCACACCTGCTTTGTGTTCTTGCCGCCCGCCAAGACCTCACGGCTTTTCATGTGATAGGTGGTTGATTCACCAAAAAAAATAAAGCTATCGATATAGTCCTCCGTCTTTTCCGTGGGCACGGACGCGTTTTGCGTGTCAGTACCTGTGTCGGCAAGGGTACGCGCCGAGTCCCTGCAGGAAACGAGCGTGAGTGCCAACGAGAGAGCGACTGTAAGCGATAGCTTTTTTATTGTATTTTTCACTTTCGACAACCCCCGAATTGTTTTGGGAGCAACGACAGCTTTATTTCGTTTTTTTGTTGAACTTCTTTTCGTAATTCTCGTGATTTTCCGAAATTCTCTTATATCTTGAACGGAAGAGCGCAACGAGTCCCATAATAATTGCGTAAACGACTGCCGCGAAGATAAGTCCGACGAAAACACTCGATGCGGGCATGGAGAGGGGAAGCAAGAGGCAAGCGTAAAACGCAAACATCACGATAATGAAATGTATTACGACCTTGAGTGCAGTTGCAAGCTTGTCTACGGTGAGAACCGTATTAGCCAAAGCTACCAAGAGAGAAAATACGAAAAAGAGAGCTGTTCTGCCTGCGTCAAGCAAAAGCGCTTCGTCGTTTACGTTGACGATAGCCTGAACTATCATATAGAACAAGGTCATTACCGTAAAATAAACGCAGGTGTGAGAGAGCCATTTTTTTATAAGCTTTAATACGAACATCGTGTCAGTTGTTCCTTTCGGTAGTGTACCCAAACAGTATAGCACATATTCTTTTTCATTTCAACAATAATTTGTAAATTTATATAAAAAGGGTGTGGCAAAACCACACCCCAAAATATTATTCTTTTTCTTCAACTGCTTCCTCTGCGTCAGCAGCCTTAAGAGAAACGATAGCTTTTTCGATCTTGTGGTCCTTTATGGACTCAATGAAGATATCAAGTACCTCGGTAGAAAGCTCAAATGAAGCTCCGTCCTCGGGAATAGAACCGTAAATACCGAGAACATATCCGCCGAACGTTTCCGAGTCCTCGTCAAAGAGGTCAACACCAAGTGCCTCCTCAACGTCACCCATAGGCGTCGTACCGTTGATCTGCCACTTGTTTTCGTCAAGGATACAGATAAGCTCCTCTGCTTCTTCCTCGTCATCGGATTCGGTTATTTCGCCGACAAGACATTCGATAATATCCGTAAGAGTAACGATACCGCGTACTCCGCCGTATTCGTCAAGAACGATTGCGAAAAATTCACGTTTAGCCTTCATGTTTCTGAAAAGCACGTCAGCCTTTACCGTTTCGGGTACGAGATAAGCGGGAGTTATAGCGTGCGCGAGTATGTTATCGCGGCTCTTGTCCTCAAGGCGGAAATAAGCGCGGGCATCAAGAATTCCGACGATATCGTCAACACTTTCACCGTAAACAGGAAAGCGAGTGAAGCGGTTGTTGTTGATAACCTCGTTCCACTCCTCCTCGGAGTCGTCCATCTTGAGCATGGTGATCTCCGTGCGGTGAGTTGCTATCTCACCTGCGGTGAGGTCGTCAAACTCAAATATATTTTCGATAAGCTCCTTGTTATATTCGTCAATGCTACCGTCCTCGTGCGCCTCGTCGATAAGCGTAAGCACCTCACCCTCGGTGATGGCTTCCTCCTCGGAGGGCTTGAAGATCTTGGTAACAAGCTTCTTCCAAAGCATAAATATGAAGTTTATGGGAGTGAGGATCACGACAATGGCTTTAAGGAAGCCCGAAACAGCGATCGCAAAGCTCTCAGGGTGGTCCTTTGCAAGGCTTTTGGGAGTGATCTCACCGAATATAAGAACGATTACGGTTATTACGGCTGTGGATATTGCGGAAGCATATCCCGAAACGCTCGTGTTTTTCAAAAGCGCTATAAACCAAACCGTCGCAACAGAGGAAAGAAGAATATTAACTATGTTGTTACCAACAAGTATCGTTGAGAGAAGCTTGTCGTAGCCTTCACTCATTTTAAGTACGCGCGCGGCTCTTTTGTTACCCTCCTCGGCTCTGTTTTTCATTCTCGTTTTGTTAAACGAGGTAAAGGCTGTCTCACTTGCAGAAAAGAAACCGGAAAAGACAAGGCAGATGATCATGGTAATAATCATCCATAAACTACCGTCAGGCATTTTTTAAAACTCCTAAATAAAGAAAATGTATTTCCGTTAGACCGGATAAATAATAAGATTTTTGAAAAGAGGTACAACAACGCAAAAAAGCATAGCCCGGAATCTCTTCCAAAGTTATGCGTCAAAGAAAATTATTCGGTTGCGTTCAAGGTACTTCGACAGTTCCCGTCACTATCGCCGTTGCCCACGAGTGCAGTTCTCCTATTCAAAATCATTATGTATTTTACGGTATTATACCACATTGTACTTGATTTGTCAAGTATATTTTGAAAAATAGAGAAGCGCCCCATAGGAGCGCTCCGTTGTATTAGTTCTTTGGCTTGCAAACGTGTGGGGTTATACCGAGCTGATTGATCTTCTCGCACGCGAGCTTTACGGCACTTTCGTCGGTGAAAATACCAAAGACAGACGGTCCGCTGCCGCTCATCATAGCTCCAAGTGCGCCGCATTCAAGCATTACGCTCTTTAATTTAGCGGCTAAAGGGCGAGTAGACAGTATGGGTTCTTCAAAAATGTTGTAAAGACTATTTGATACTGCGAATATATCGTTTGCACTCGCCGCCTCACACAGAGGGGTAATATTGGCGGGTGTGTAATCCTCGGCAGAGGAAAAATTGTTATAAATTCGGTCAAGAGTTCGATAAGCCTCAGGTGTTGAAACACCCTCACCGCCGCATGCGATTACAATTGTACATTCGGGCATAGAGGGGAAGGGGTGAAGCACCTCACCCTTGCCGTCGGCAAAAGCCGTGCCGCCAACGATGCAAAAAGGTACGTCCGAGCCAAGGCTCTCGCCTATCTCGCAAAGCTCCGAGACAGACAGAGGCTGTCCGCAAAGTTCGTTGAGCGCAAGGAGAGTAGCTGCGGCATCCGCACTGCCACCGGCAAGACCTGCCGCCATAGGTATGCGCTTCTTTATTGAAATATGCGCGCCGCAGGGCATACCCGTAGCGGCTTTGTAGGCAATAAACGCACGAGCCGCAAGATTTTTTTCGTCAAGCGGAACACCCGAGACGTCGCACGAGAGCGTAAAGCCCTCGGTGTCCGAGAGCGAAACGTACACCTCGTCATAAAGCAAAACGCTCTGCATGACGGTGCTTACGCTGTGGAAGCCGTCCTCACGAATACCCGTTACGTCAAGATGAAGATTTATTTTTGCAAACGCCTTGCGCGCAATTTCTGCCATGTCGTTTCTCCTAAATTAAGCTTTAAATAAATATATCATATTTTTTGCTTTTTTTCAAGTGAATTGATATAAAATGTGATAAATATGTAAAAAAAGAAAAATACTATTGACTTGTGAGCAAAAAAAATGTAAAATAATATAATATGTAGCGGTTTTATTTTGATATCGCGATTTGAGCTTGATTGGAGGGCTTTTATGAAATTTTTTGAGAATAAAAAGAAGGGACTTGCGATTGTGCTGATGCTCGTGGTAATAGCATTTGTGCTGTTTTACGCAATTGTTAATTTCGGGGCTATTTCAGGCTTCTTTTCTTCGGCTATGGCCATATTCTCTCCAATAATCATAGGTGCGGGGATCGCTTATATTTTGAATCCTCTGCTTCGATTTTTTGAATTTAAGGTTTTCGTTAAGATAGAGAAGAAGGGCGTACGCAGAGCGCTTTCTATAGCGTGCACGCTTTTGGTGGCGGCTGCATTCTTTGCAATTCTTCTTTGGATGTTTATCCCTGAGCTTATCAGAGCCGCAGAGCAGTTTATCGGAGACTATGACGAGCACGTTTCAAAAACGGCAAATTTAATAAACGATGTAGTCAGAAATATAATCCCCGGTGATAGTGAATACGTAAGCAAGGATGATATAAATAACGCTATTCTCGACTTTTTTGCAGTTTCCGGCGGTGTGTTTGACTTTATTAAGAACAAGGCTATTCAGTACGCAACGGGAATGTTTACGGGCGTCACAAATACGATTCTCGGTATATTTATTGCCGTGTATATGCTTGTTTCCAAGGAAAGACTTTTGGCACAGACGAGAAAGTTCGGAAATGCTGTTCTGTCCGATACGTATATGGAGAGAGTAAGCAAGTACGTGGGTATAACGCATAAAACGTTTCTTGGATATTTCGTTGGTAAGGTCTTAGGCTCACTTTGCGTTATGTTTATAATGCTTGCGCTTATGATGCTGTTCAGAATGCCGTACCCGTTTCTTATTTCCGCAATTATAGGAGTTACGGATATTATTCCGATCTTTGGTCCTATAATTGGAGCAATACCATCGTTCCTTATCATTTTCATAGTCGACCCCAAGAAGGCGATCCTCTTCATTATTTTGATCATAATCGTTCAGCAGATAGAGGGCAATATCATAACCCCGAAGATACTCGGAGAAAAAACGGGAATCAGCTCGCTCAGCGTAATTATAGCCATAATTGTAATGGGCGAATACTTTGGAATTATCGGTATGATAATCGGTGTTCCCGTATTTGCTGTGTTTATCACAATTATAAAGGAGCTTATAGAAACGCGTCTGCAAAGCAAGGGTAAGCCGATAGATACGGCGGAGTATTACCACAAGGATGACGTGATCGATCCTCATAAGGTCCACGTGCCTCTGGTAAGAAAACTGTATTACAAATTCGAGCATAAGCTTTTCAAGAAAAAGAAGGCAAAAGAAAAGAAGAACCGCGCAAGTGAGAGCAACGCCGTAAATACTTATAAGGATCAGTCACCGGACAAGTCTGGCGTGGAGGAGAAAAATAATGGAGAACAATCGTAAGAACGGCGGAATATCTGTCGATCGAGAGCATATATTTCCGATAATCAAGAAGTGGCTTTATTCCGAAAAGGATATATTTCTTCGTGAAATAGTTTCAAACGCGACGGATGCGATAACCAAGCTTCGCAGACTTGAGTCGTTGGGTGTGCGCGAGGCGACGGACGAGAGCTACCGCATAACAGTCACCGTTGACTCGGAGGCGGGAACGCTTACTGTCGAGGATAACGGAATAGGCATGACCGAGGAGGAGCTTACCAAGTATATCTGCAATATAGCTCTTTCGGGCGCAGTTGAATTTATTGAAAAATACGAAAACGAGTCCGACGGCGCAAAGAACGGCATTATCGGACACTTCGGCTTGGGCTTTTATTCGTCCTTTATGGTAAGTGATAAGGTGGAGGTGATCACCAAGTCGTATACGGGTACGGACGCAGTTCGTTGGATATGCAACGAAAACGGCGAGTACGAGATGGAATCGGCAGATAAGTCAGAGCACGGAACAGCTGTGGTCATGCATATAGCAGAGGAGGAGAGGGAATATCTTTCCGTTTCCAAGATCCGCGCTATGCTTGAAAAGTACTGCGCATTTATGCCCGAGGACATATACCTTGTTGATGCTTCGGCAGAGGTAAAGGAGGGAGAGGAAGAAAAGGCGGCAGAGCCCGTCAACGAAAAGCTTCCGCTCTGGCAAAAGACTCCGTCGGAGTGCGAAAAAGAGGAATATTCCGACTTTTACAGAAAGGTGTTTAGCGACTATCGCGAGCCGCTTTTCCATATTCATATCAATGCGGACTACCCCCTCAATTTCAAGGGAATACTTTATTTCCCCAAGCTTGCTAACGAGTACGAAACCATAGAGGGACAGGTAAAGCTTTACTATAATCAGGTATACGTTGCGGACAATATCAAGGAAGTAATTCCCGAGTATCTGCTTATGCTCAAGGGCGTGCTTGATTGCCCAGAGCTTCCGCTTAACGTGTCGAGAAGCTATTTGCAGACAAATACCTACGTCTCAAAGGTGTCCGCGCATATTGTCAAAAAGGTTGCAGATAAGCTTACCTCTCTTTGCAACAACGAGCGAGAGGAATATGCCAAGATATGGTCGGATATAAGTCCTTTTATAAAGTACGCATGTATGCGCGACAAAAAGTTCTACGACAGAACTAAAAAGGCGCTCCTTCTGACGCTTACAAGCGGCGACGCAAAGAGCTTTGACGAGTATCTCAAGGCTGCTAAGGAGAAGCATGAGAATACGGTCTATTACGCTACCGATAAGGCGCTTCAGGCGCAGTATATCTCTATGTTTGAGGCAGAGGGTATTGAGGTCGCACTCTTTGAGCACCCGATAGATACGCAGTTTGCCACCTTGCTCGAGTCGTACATGGAAAACGTTAAATTCGTTCGCGTAGACTCTGACGTTGCCGACGTTATCAAGGGCGAGGGAACGGTAGAGGAAAATGAGGCGCTCAAGACGGTGCTTTCCGAGGTAGTCGGAGAAAAGGTGATCCTTAAGTTCGATAACCTTAAAAATGAGAGTATTCCCGCAATTCTCAACGTTTCCGAGGAGTCCAGAAGAATGGAAGAAATGATGAGAATGTACAACATGGGTGACGTTTCTGCGATGAGTGAGAGCACATTCGTTCTCAATACCGCATCTCCCATGTATGAGAAGCTTTGCACGGCGGCAGAAACTGACCCCGAAAAGGCGAAGCTTACGGCATCGTATCTTTATAAGCTCTCATTGCTTTCGCAAAAGAAATTTACTGCTGAGGAAATGCAGGAGTTTATGAAGGACAGCTTCGATATTCTTATGAAGCTTTGATTGGTGTTATGGAGAAGCATCTTAATAAATCAGATGTCTTGGGTGAAAATATTTACCTCTTGCACAAAAGACTTAATGCTACAAAAAAGCAAATGGGTGTGTCCGTAGAAATGCTCGCAGAGCATCTTATCGAACAGTATTCCGATTTTGGCGTTGACGGCATCTATTCGCGCTTTTGCGAGCTTTATCCTAATGCCGATGCAAAAACCAAGGCGCGCATCTGTAAGGTTATGCGAGAGGATCCTCGGCTCAAGGACTCCATAGATCAAAAAAATCTCTATCTAAGCGGAGAGGCATCAGATGGGAAAACACGCGATAAGATAGCATACGTGCGAAACAGAAGAAGTGACGAGGCATTTCTGTCCTTTGCCAACCGTAAAAATGGCGCGACGACAATGTATGTCGGCAGCTTTTTGGAGGCTTGCGAAGCGGTTTTTGATAACGTGTGCGAGTTTTGCATATTGCCTATTGAAAACAAGAGGGAGGGAAAGCTTTATTCCTTCTACTCGATGATAGATAGATACGAGCTCAAAATATGCGACGTTACCTTGTGTGAAACGGACGACGACTCGGACGGCATTACCTTTGCTCTTGTAGGTCGCACAGTCGAGGCAGGGAATGAGTCACAGAGAATAAAAAGATTTGAATTCTCGCTTATTGATGAGAATTCAGAGTTGTTTGGTGATATTTTGCTCGCTTCAAAAGAACTTGGCGGCAGGGTGACGTCTGTGGGAACACAGCCCGTGGCTTACGACGAGCTTAAACGCAATTACTATTTTTCAATAGATTTTGAGGGCTCGGGTGCGGACGCATTGGCGCTTTACATCAACGAGGAATATTCAAAATATACCCCCTTGGGGCTTTACGTAATTAAATGATCGGATATTAAGATATTAACAGGAGTAAAAAATGGAGAAGATAACCTACACGCCAAACGGCGTTTGCTCAAGACGCATGGAAATAGAGGTAGAGGACGGAAAAATAACGGCTGTGAAAATAGTCGGAGGTTGCGCGGGAAATACGCAGGGAGTATCGAGATTGCTCGTCGGTATGGACGTAGACGAGGCAATTGAGCGCCTATCGGGAATACGCTGTGGCTTTAAGCCCACCTCTTGCCCCGACCAGCTCGCAAAGGCACTTGGCGAATATAAAGCAAAGCAGTGATCAGCACAAAAAACGCTCTCGGCAGAGAATTCCGAGAGCGTTTTTTTGTGCTAAGTTGTGGGTAATATGACCATAATGTAGGAAATTTTAGGCAAAAATAGTGCAATCATACAAAATTGATAAAATTTCGTCAAACCCCTTGTATATTTACAAAAAATGAGTTAAAATATATAATTGATAAACGCTGTTTTATAAAAGCAGTAAAAAATTATATTTAACGGAGGATATTTTATCATGTCAGTTAAAGTTGCTATTAACGGCTTTGGCCGTATCGGACGTCTTGCATTCAGACAGATGTTCGGCGCAGAGGGATACGAGGTAGTTGCAATCAACGA
>SVUH01000039.1 GCA_015063335.1 Oscillospiraceae bacterium
TGGCGTTAACAAATCGTGTAGAGGGATTAGTGATAGATGAAAAGAATATCGCCTTTACCGATGCTTTGCCGAGTCTATCGTTTATTTCGTTAAAATCGTCAATTGCAAATTTCTCTCTGTTGAATGCGAGAACAAGCTTATGCCCCGATATAGCCTCGTCAATAAGAGAGGTCTGCTCACCTCGTATCTCCGACTGAAGCTTGAACATCGAATACGTTCTTTTAGCTATAAATGAAGCAACGAAAAATGACAGAGGAGTAAGCAATACGACCAACAGAGTTATCGGTACGTTTATTACAAACATAAATAAAAGCGTTCCGACGATAGTTATAATGCTGCTGAAAAACTGTGTAAATCCAAGCAGAAGTCCGTCCGCGAATTGGTCGGTATCCGTAATAATTCTGCTTACCACCTCGCCCGTAGTGCGTGAGTCGATATAGGAGACAGGGAAGCTCTGAAGCTTTACAAATGCCTCGTGACGGATATTTCGTACGATTCCGTAAGTCATGCGGTTGTTCAGTACGTTGATAAGCCACTGGAGAAGCGCAGTTATCATTACTGAGGCGCCTATCTTTATAAGTATTAAATATATTGCCTCGTGGTCGACAGCCCCCTTGCTGATCGCTTGGTCGATCGCCTGACCGACGAGAATGGGAACGTACAGGGTAAGCGCTACGGAAATTGCCGTAAATACGAGAGATAAAATGAAGTGAAGCCTATAAAATTTAAGATATTTCAGTATTTTGAAAAAAGCCTTAACGTTTCCTTTGTTTGCCTTCATTATTGCTCACCTCCTTTTGGGAACTGTGAGTAATAGATATCTTGGTAAACCTCAGACTCCGATAGCAGATCGGCGTGCTTTCCGGCTCCTACAAGGCGACCGTCGTCAAGCACGAGAATAAGATCTGCATTCATAAGCGATGCCGCTCTTTGTGATACGATAAACACGGTGGGATTATATTCAAGATCGGCAATGGCAGAGAGCAGCTTTGACTCCGTTAAAAAGTCAAGGGCAGATGTCGCGTCGTCCAAAACCAAAATTTCGGGCTTCTTCATAAGTGCACGAGCGATGGTGAGTCTTTGACGCTGACCGCCCGAAAAGTTATTTCCGTTTTGAGCTACCTCGGTGTCAAGTCCTTCTTTTTCTTCTACAAACTCCTTTGCCTGCGCTAGCTCCAATACGTTCCAAGCATCTTCATCTGTTGCATTGGGGTTGCCCCATTCAAGATTTGAACGAATATTGCCCTTAAAAAGTCTGGGGCTTTGAGGAACAACACCGACGATATTGCAAAGCTCCTCCTTTTCATATTCGCAAGCATTTTTTCCGTTAATGAATACGTTTCCGCACTTAGGTGAATAAAGACCGGGTATAAGATTTACAAGCGTGCTCTTTCCCGAGCCCGTTCCGCCGATTATTCCGACTCTTTGCCCTTTTTTTATTGAAAAGCTTATGCCCTCAATAGCACAGTCGCCGTGTTCACTGTATCCGAAAGAAACGTTTTGGAAATTAACCGAACTACCGTCGTCGCAAGTCCTTACATCAGCCTCTTTTCTTTGCTCTGCGGGCATAGCAAGTATGGCGGATACGCGCGAAGCGCTTGCGGCAGCCTTAGTCAGAGTGATTATAAGAGAGGCAAGCTTTATAAGCTCAACTAAAATTTGCGACATATAGTTATAAAGCGCAACGAGTTCACCTTGGGTTATATCTCCCGAGTCAACCTTTAACGCGCCCGAACGGATAAGAATAATGATCGCAAAATTTATAATTACATAGGTAAGGGGATTCATGAGCGCGGAAATACGTCCCGCGAACATCTGGATCCTTGTAAGCTTATTGTTTTTATCGTCGAAATCGGCAGTTTCCTCAAGCTCGCGATTAAAGGCTCTTACAACTCTCGTACCGTTGAAGTTGGAGCGGACCTTTCCCAGTACAGAATCAAGGCTTGATTGCGATTTTTTGAATACGGGCATGCTTATAAGCATAATACCGAACACGACAATTGCCAAAAGGGGAATTGTGACAGCAAAAATGAGCGCCAAGCGCACGTCTATCATAAACGCCATTATCATAGCGCCGAAAACTATAAACGGTGAGCGCATAAACAGACGCAGAAACATGTTTATTCCCGTTTGCACGGAATTTATGTCCCCCGTCATTCTCGTAATAAGGGTTGACGTACCGAGCTTGTCCGTATCCGCGTAGCTAAACGACTGAATGTGCGCAAAAAGCTCGCTTCGTATTCTCGCAGAAACGCCAACTGCAGTCTTTGCTGAAAAATACTGTGCGCAGATAGCAGATATCAATCCGACAACACCGAGTAAAAGCATAACGCCGCACATCAAAAAGACGGTGCGCGTGTCGTTCTGTCCGATTCCAACGTCGATAATTCTCGTTACAGCCAACGGAACCAGCAATTCAAATATTGCCTCAAGGCATTTAAAAAGCGGGGCAAGCACAGACTGAACTCTGTACCCCTTGAAAAATTTAAGTAACGATTTCAATTACAACGGCTCCTCCGTAGTTAATAATGCATAAATATATTATAATATGAAATCCAATTTTTTTCAACTGTTTTTCAAAAAAAGTATTGCAAAACGTAAAAAAGTGTGATATAATATCAACCGTTACGGAGGCATAGCTCAGTTGGTTAGAGTACTTGCTTGACATGCAAGGGGTCGCAGATTCGAGTTCTGCTGTCTCCACCAAAACAAAAGACAGAGGTCAAACGACCTCTGTCTTTTGCTTTGCCGAAGTCCATCGAAACGAAGAATCTCTCAAACGCGTAGCGTTTGATGGTTTTGCGCAAGGACTGACTGCGGGTTAAATATACCTATAGGCGCAAAACAAGATTCTGAGTTCTGCTGACTTTTTATTTTGATTTTAAAATATATTTTACACTCTTAATCACCTTTTCTGCCTTGATCCCTCTGCAAAGAATAAGTAAAAGAACGTACAAAATCGAAGAAACAACAATAAGTACCCATACGTTATTTACTAAAAATACTTTTCCAAACAAGAAGTTTACAAGCTGTGTTGCCGCAACTATACACACAAGCGGTCTGCCGATCCAAAGCAGCGCGTTTGTCTTTACGCGACTTTTTATAAGCAAACGAGTTATGCTTAAAACTCCATTGAGTATCTCGGTAAAATAAACGGTTACTATGTATCCCATGATCCCCATGCGCGGAAGAAGTATCGCGACAAGTATGACGGATATTAGCGCGTCTACAATATTAACTATCATAGAGTACACGTGCTCTCCCATGCCCTTGAGCATGGCATCAACGGCGGTATCAAGATACATTACGGGAATAAGCGGAGCTATCATTAGTATGTATTTTCCCGCATCGGTTGCTTCGGGATAAACTGTCTGTCCGAGTCTTAATGAAAAGCACATTATTACGCCCGCACAGCCTATTGAAAACATAAGTACTGTTTCAAGCACAGTACAAACTATACCCTTAATTCTTCGCTCATCGCCAACAGCGAATGATTCTGCCACCTCGGGAATAAGAAGCCCCGCAAATGATGCGCTTATCGCGGCAGGGAACAAAACAAGCGGAAATACCATACTTCCAACCGTTCCGTAAGCCGCCAAGGAAAGGTCGCGCGAGCTTCCGCTTTTTTCAAGTCCTATGGGAATGAGAATATGCTCGATCGTAATAAGAGCGGAGCGCATATAGGCGCTGAATGCAAGCGGAAGTGCATTTTCGAGCACGCTTTTTGTGATCAGGTTGCCCGATGTGGTAGATGTATCGGACGAGACTTTTTTTCGTTCCGTTAAGTAAAGAATCAATCCTATAAAGAACGAAATTATCTCAGAGAGCGCACCGCCGCATATTACCGCAAGGCAGGCACTTTCGGTGTCCTTCGCACTCCAAAGAGAAAGAAAAGCGATACATGCAAAAATTCTTATTCCTTGTCCAAGAATTTGCGTAACGGCGTTTTTGTATACGTGTCTTACCGCCGAAAAATATCCGCCGAGCACAGAGGACACTGATATTGGAACAAACGTCAGAGAAAGCACCTTAAGCGGCAAAACAGTTCGCTCGTCGCGTAAAATTCCAATACCGATATTTAAGGAAAATAAAAAAAGCACCACGGTTGCTATTATGCTGAAAAACAAAGCATAAAGAACGCAACGAATAAGTATTTTTCTTACTTCATTTCGCTTTTTTGCAGGTACGCCTCTCTCGTTTGACTCCGATGTATCGCCTATGGCTTCCGCAACGATACGTGTGGTCGCAAGGCTTATTCCCGAGGTCGCAAAGGTTATTCCAAAGCCGTACACGGTCGAGATCAGCGAAAAAAGTCCCATGGCAACTGCGCCGATACGGTTGGATATATAAACGTTAAAAGCCATTGAAACAGAGCGTATAAGCAGCGTTACCACCGCCATTAATGCGCCGTTTATAACAAACCTTCTTAATCTGTTCATCACTTACTCCTGAAATTTATACTTAACTATATGCAACTTTTTGCATTGATATATAAAAATGACCCCAAAAAAGTACTTTTTGACGAATAAAATCTTTATAAAACAGTTGACAAAAGTCGAATAATTTGATATAATATTTCCTAATAAATTATGATTAGCTGTGTTGCACCACGGCATGGAGGGATTTATGGATTATAGTACCAAATTTATCAAGGAAGCACTTACCTTTGACGACGTACTTCTCGTACCCGCAAAGAGCGACGTTCTTCCCGCGGACGTTTCACTCAAAACAAGACTTACAAACAAAATTACGCTGAACATTCCCGTTCTTAGCGCGGCTATGGATACGGTAACCGAAGCAAACCTTGCAATCGCTATTGCTCGTGAGGGTGGCGCGGGTACCATTCATAAGAACATGTCAATTGAAGCGCAGGCTGACAACGTTGACAGAGTTAAGAGAAGCGAAAACGGCGTTATTACCAACCCCATTTTCCTTGGTGCAGAAAATTATGTTTACGAAGCTGAACAGCTTATGAGAAAGTTCAAGATCTCCGGCGTTCCGGTATGCGACGACAACAAGCGCGTAATTGGTATTATTACCAACCGCGACATGCGTTTCTTGGTTGACTATAACGTTCGTATCGCGGACGTTATGACGAAGGACCATCTCGTTACCGCTCCCGAGGGAACAACACTCCCCGAGGCTCAGGAAATCCTTCGTAAGCATAAGATAGAAAAGCTTCCTCTCGTTGATAAGGATAACGTACTCAAGGGACTTATTACTATCAAAGACATTGAGAAGGCTACAAAGTATCCTAACTCCGCAAAGGACGAGCGTGGCCGCCTTATCTGCGGCGCGGCTATCGGTGTTACAAAGGATGCACTGGACAGAGCAGGGGCGCTTCTTGCCGCAGGCGCTGACTACCTCATTCTTGACTCCGCCCACGGACATTCTCAGAATATTATGAAGAAGATCTATGAGGTTAAGAACGCATTCCCCGAGTGCCAGCTTATCGCAGGTAACATAGCAACCGGTGAGGCTGCTTACGACCTTATCACAGCAGGTGCTGATGCTATAAAGGTAGGTATCGGCCCCGGATCTATCTGTACTACCCGCGTTGTAGCAGGTATCGGTGTTCCTCAGGTAACCGCTATTTGTGATGCGGCAGAGGTTGCGGATAAGTACAATATCCCCGTAATCGCTGACGGCGGTCTTAAGTACAGTGGTGACCTTGTAAAGGCTCTCGCAGCAGGTGCTTCTACCGTAATGATAGGCTCACTCTTCGCAGGATGCGAGGAAAGCCCCGGAAGTGAGGAGCTTTATCAGGGAAGACGCTTTAAGGTTTACCGCGGTATGGGATCTATCGCAGCTATGGAAAGTGGCTCGAAGGACAGATACTTCCAGGAAAACAACAAGAAGCTCGTTCCCGAGGGTGTTGAAGGACGCGTACCCTTCAAGGGCGCTCTTGCCGACACTATTTATCAGCTCATGGGCGGACTTCGTTCCGGTATGGGATACTGCGGAACTGCCAACATTGAAGCCCTCAGAACAAACGCAAAGTTCGTTCGTATTACCGGCGCAGGTCTTCGCGAGTCTCATCCTCACGATATCAATATCACAAAGGAAGCACCCAACTATTCTTCACAAGGTTAATTTTCAGAGTAAATATAAAAGCACTGCAAATTTTTACGGTTTGCAGTGCTTTTTCTTGCTTTTTAACCTTAAAAAAACAAAAAAGGTATATACAAAAATCTTTTTCTGTGATATAATGTATTATGTATATATATTTTTATTCGGAGTTTTTATGGAAAACAAAAAATTTAAGGGTAATAAAAATGAACGCGGAAGATTTAACGACCGCCGCAACGGTAAAAATTTTCAGGACGAAACTGTCAACGAGGGACTGGTCGTCGGTAGAAATGCGGTAAGAGAGCTTTTGAAATCAGGGCGTGATGTGGATAAGATCTTCGTTCAGCGCGGAGAGCGCGAGGGCTCTATCGTCGTTCTCGTTTCCGAAGCAATCGAGCGCCATATTCCCGTAGTTGAGGTTGAAAAAGCGAAGCTTGACAAAATGACCGCATTCGCTACACATCAAGGAATAGTTGCAATGGCGGCAGAAAAGGAATACTGCACGGTTGACGATATTCTTGCAATCGCGGAGCAAAGAGGAGAAAGACCTTTTATCGTTATTGCTGACGGTATTACTGATCCCCATAATCTTGGTGCGCTGATAAGATGCGCCGAGGGAGTTGGGGCACATGGACTTATAATCCCCAAGCGCCGCGCCGTCGGACTTACTCCCGTTGTGACAAAGGCGTCCTGCGGTGCTATTGAACACCTTGCAATAGCAAAGGTAACAAATCTTGCATCTACTGTTGATATACTACGTCAAAAAGGAATTTGGGTATTTGCGGCAGAAGCGGGCGGAGATGCTTACTACAATACCGATTTTAAATGTCCTTGTGCTATCGTTCTTGGTAGCGAGGGCGAGGGAGTATCACGCTTACTCAAGGAAAAGTCCGATTATATAACCTCTATTCCGATGTACGGACACGTTAATTCGTTTAACGTATCAACGGCAGCCGCCGTAATTCTTGCAGAGGTAGCAAAGCAACACAGACTATCCTGATTTTTGGAGGCAATATGAGCAGAGAACAGAACATTGACGATATTTTACAGCTTCTTAAGGATTCCTATTCAGGCGAGTCCTCAGAAGAATCGGTCGTTAATATTGAGGCTTCAGATCAAAGTATATCAAACGAGGCTTTACAGGAGCAGCTAAAAAATCAATACATAAGCACGTCCGACTCGTATGAATCTGAAAAAGCAGATAGCGCTGACGGTTATTTTATTGACGATGATTTTCTTGCAGAGGCAGTCTTGGCGGAAGCGCTTGATGCTGAGCAGCTCACCGAAGACACAGAGGTGTTTGAGTCCGAAGACTCTCACGACTCAGTAGGCGTTATTCTTGAGGAAATTGACAGTCAGACGACACGCGCCTTCGAATTTTTACAAAAGTCGCTCAACGAAGCGACGGAAGACGAAGAAGAAATCTATGAAGATGATTTTCCCGAGGATAACGTCGATGAGCTTATAGCGGCTATGTCACCAATACCCGAAGATGAATTTAATAATGACGAGCTGCTTGACGAGGCAGTCGAAGTTGAGGCGTTTTTTGACGAGATCTTATCTGATGTTGAGAACACCTTCGATGTGAAAGAGCTTTTTGAAGAAAATGTAGGAAATGAAGTAAATGAAGAACATGAAGAAGATGTTGAGAATTTCATTTTCTCTGAGGAGTCTCTGATCGAAGAGATCGCCTTGGAGCTCGAAACTCCGGAATTTGATGAGCAGGAGCAAATTTACGCGGATAAAAGTCTTGATGACGAAATATTCGTTGACGAAGACGCGACCGTTGAATTTTCAAGCGAGGACGAGGAAAGCGTAGAAGTTGCTGCTGATATTGCTCCTGTCGTGGAAGAAAAAGCAGAAAAGCATGAAACGTTCCTGGCTTCCATGAGAAAAACGGGAATTGATTTCACAACGGACGAAATATACAACTCGACCGTTGAAAAATCTCACACCAAAGAAGAACCCGTTACGGACGAACAAGCAGATATACTGAACACCATCAACGATCAAGAAAAATTTGAAGAGGCACCCATAACAGCTGACGAGGAGCTTGACCTCTCAACAATAAACATTATGATGCAGTTCTGCGAGAAGCAGGAGCTCGAAAAGACGATCGGTGACAAAAAGGTAGACGGATTCTTAAAGGCTGAAGATCTAACTGCAAACGAAGGGGAAGTGTTTAGGGAATTTGACGATAAAGAATACGCTGACGCTTCCCAGAACGACGAGATTCTCGCGAAATACAAGAAGAATCACAAAAGTGCGCTTCTTTCGATGCTTGGATGCATAGCGATCGCGGCACTTGCGTTTGTATACGAGCTTCTTCCTTTGTTTGACGTAGAGCTTTCCGGAATACTCAGTTACGTTGAATATCCCGCGGTATATGCTTTACTTGGATTACAGTTCGTGGCGTTTGCGGCGGCTATATGCTACAAAAAGCTTTGGAACGGAATGAAGAGAGCGTTTTCGCTCACTCCGAACACATATTCGATAATTGCTATAATATTAGGGCTTACGGCGATTTATGATACGGTAGTCGTTATAATACTCAGCGTTGCAGGCGATGCCTTGCCTTCGATGTATAACGCAACGGCAGTAATTATAACCGCACTTCTTGCATCTGCCGAGTATCTTACGGTAGTTCTTGAAATGAAGGCATTTGAGGTGTATTCCTCGGATGCAAAGAAATATACGGCTATAAAGGAAGCGCGCCGTGGCGTTATTGGCTCAAAGATGTACGACGGAGGACTTGAGGAGGATAAGGCGGTCTATTCCATAAAGAGCGTTGATTTTCCGAACGGATTTTTCAGAAGCATAAAAGCTAAGCATTCCAAAAACAAGCTTCTTACGGTTCTTATTATACCTGTTCTCGTGATAGGAATAATTGCCTCTGTGGTGTCCGCAATTCTCGGTTCGTCCGCATATGCATCAAGTGCCGCATTTATCGTATGCGTTTACGCAATTTTGCCCGTTGTATTAATATTTACAGAGATATTACCTTATACAGTAGCAATGATTAAGCTTTCTAAGAGAGGAAGCGCATTTGCAGGCATAGAAGCAGTCAAGAAATATGATAACTGTAACGTATTCGTATTTAACGATTTGCACATGTTCAAAAAGTGTAAGACCGAGGACGTTGGTATTGCAATATACGATACTTCCGTCGGATACTTGGTCCTTGGCTGTATAGACGCACTGTATTCAAAGATCGGCGGACCTCTTTCGGGAATGAAAATGAATCTTCCCGACGTATTTAAATTCCAAAACGTTTCGATCAAGCGAATTACCAAAAACGGAATAGAAGCCATTATAGACAAGAAACACACTCTTGTTGTGGGAGAGGCTGCATTCTTGCAACGCTACGGTCTTAATTTTCCGCCCAACGAAAAGGATAACGGCAGGTCCACGCTATGCGTCTCGCTTAACGGAAAAATAAGCGCAAAGCTCAGCGTGAAATATGAAGCAGAGCCTGTGTTTGAGATGCTTGTCGAAAGACTGAATGCGGATGGTATCTCCTCTGCTATTGAGACCTACGATCCGCTTATAAACAGCTCGATGGTCGCTTCTGCAAGAACTCTTGGCGACTCGCCCATTAGTGTTGTACATAAGAATTCCGAGGACTTTAAAACAGAAAGCAGCAACCGTTACAGAAGTGAGGCGGACGGCGTCATTTCTTGTGGCTCGCGTCTTAAGCTGGCGGAACTTATCGTGTGGATAAAGAAGCTCTCGAGGCTTAACGGAATAACACAAAAAATTGCTATCGCGTTTTCTTCATTAGGAGCTGTATTGGCAGCCTTGATATTAGTGTTTGGTATTACGGAATACGTAAATCAGCTCTATATACTTTTCTATTTGCTTGCGGAAGCGATAACGATGCTTATCCTGACCTTTGCTTTGCTGCCGACATCGAAATATTTTACGGTTGACGCACTTTACCGAGAGCTTGAGAAAAACAACACAAGGCTTTTAGAAAAGCAGCAGAAGGAAGCACAGCGACAGCTAAAAAAGTCCAAAAAACCAAAGAAACCGAGTGAAATTAATGAATAATCAGATCAGTACAATTTTAAAATCAGTATCAAAGCCCGGAAGATATTCGGGCGGAGAATACGGCCAGATCATAAAAGATAAAGAAAAAGTAAAAGCGCGTTTTGCCTTTTGCTTTCCTGATACTTACGAAATAGGAATGTCCAATCTTGGCATGAGAATACTTTATGGTGTTCTCAACCAAGAGGAGGACGTTTGGTGTGAAAGAGTCTATGATCCTTGGCTTGACATGCAGGAGAAGATGGTAGAGCATGACATTCCGCTGACTGCGTGTGAGAGCGGAGATCCTATCTCTGAGTTTGACATGATAGGCTTTACGCTTCAGTACGAAATGAGCTATACGAACGTCTTGAACATGTTAAAGCTTGCTAAGCTTCCGCTCTATGCAAAGGACAGAGATGATTCAATGCCTATAATCATCGGCGGCGGACCTTGCGCGTATAATGCAGAACCGGTTGCAGACTTTTTCGATCTTTTTAACACAGGCGAGGGCGAGGAAATGCTTCCCGAGCTTTGCCGTCTTTACATAAAAATGAAGGACGAGGGAAGATACACCAAAGCAGAGTATCTCCACGAGGCAGCTAAAACCATAAAGGGAATTTACGTACCCTCACTCTATGAGGTTACGTATAATGATGACGGTACTGTAAAGGCGTACACCCCGAAATACGACGATATACCCACGAAAATTCAGAAGCGAATTATGACGGATATGGATAGTTCGTATTTTCCCGACAAGGTGGTTATGCCGTATATCGAAACTGTTCACGACAGAGTTATGCTTGAGGTGTTCAGAGGCTGTATACGAGGTTGCCGCTTCTGTCAGGCGGGAATTATTTACCGTCCTGTCAGAGAAAAATCCCCCGAGGTCCTCAACGAGCAGGCGAAGTGCCTTTACGAGGCTACGGGATACGACGAAATTTCTCTTACCTCACTTTCAATAAGCGATTATACAGAGCTTCCCGAGCTTACCGATATGCTTCTTGAATGGACGAATGATAATATGGTAAGTCTATCGCTCCCGTCCTTGCGTGTAGATAGCTTCACAAAGGAGCTTATGGACAAAATTGCGTCTGTACGCTCGTCGTCGCTCACGTTTGCGCCCGAAGCGGGAACACAAAGACTGCGCGACGTAATAAATAAAAACGTTCGCGAGGAGGACCTTATGCGCGCCGTGAACGTTGCGTTTGAGGCTGGTAAAAACACAGTAAAGCTCTACTTTATGTCAGGACTTCCGACGGAAACTTACGACGACTTAAAGGGTATTGCCGAGCTTGCTTCTCACGTTATAGACGAGTATTACCGTTGCCCGAACAGAAACCGTGCAAAGAAGCCGCAGGTTACTATCAGCGTTTCCTGCTTTATCCCCAAGCCCTTTACGCCGTTCCAATGGGAGGCGCAGGATACTATGGAAATGCTTGCTGAAAAGCAGGAGTACCTTGGTTCGCAGA